>JAGAJD010000136.1 GCA_017626275.1 Lachnospira sp. | reverse complement strand
TCCTGAGCGTACTATTTTTTCAATTAAGCGTTATATGGGTTCTGATTACAGAAAGCGCATAGATGGAAAGAATTATTCTCCTCAGGAGATTTCCGCAATGGTATTAATGAAGCTTAAAAAAGATGCGGAAGAATTTCTGGGTGAAGAAGTAACGGACGCAGTTATTACCGTTCCTGCATATTTTAATGACGCACAGAGACAGGCGACTAAAGATGCAGGCAGAATTGCCGGTCTTAATGTATTAAGAATTATTAACGAGCCTACGTCTGCGGCGCTTGCTTATGGACTTGATAACGGACGTCCGCAGAAGATTCTTGTCTATGATTTGGGCGGCGGAACATTTGATGTGTCAATTATTGAGATTGGCGATAATGTGATAGAGGTGCTGGCAACCTCAGGCGACAATCATCTCGGAGGCGATGATTTTGACGAGAGAATTGTGTCGTACCTTGTGGAGCAGTTTAAGAAGAGCGACAATATTAATCTTGCAAAAGACCCGTCTGCAATGCAGCGTTTAAAGGAAGAGGCGGAAAAGGCTAAGAAGGAGCTGTCTTCATGTGTGAATGCCAATATTAATCTTCCTTTTCTTGCTATGGCAAAGGACGGAGCTCACCACATGGATGTCCGTATTACAAGAGAGTTATTTGACAGGCTGACTTATGATTTAATTGAAAGAACGGTAACACCTGTTGAAAATGCACTTCATGATGCAGGGCATACTAAATCACAGATTGACATGGTTCTTCTGGTCGGAGGTTCGACAAGGATTCCTGCCGTACAGGAAAAGGTTCGTAAGCTTATGGGAAAAGAGCCGTCAAGAAATGTAAATCCTGATGAATGTGTCGCTATGGGAGCGGCAGTTCAGGGAGGCAAGCTTGGAGGACAGCTTGTGGCAGGCTCTGCGGCTTCGGAGATTATATTAATGGACGTTACGCCTTTGTCATTGTCGATTGAGACAGTAGGCGGCATATCAAGCAGACTTATAGAGAGAAACACTACAATTCCTACAAGGCACAGTCAGATTTTTACGACGGCGGGCAATTTTCAGACCTCCGTTGATATAAAGGTATTTCAGGGCGAGAGAAAATTTACAAGAGATAATAAACTGCTTGGAAATTTCCGGCTGTCAGGAATTAAGAAAGCACTCGCCGGAACTCCGCAGATAGAGGTTACATTTGATATTGATGTCAACGGCATTGTAAATGTTTCTGCAAAAGATTTGGGAACGGGGCATGAACAGTCTATTACAATAACATCAAGCTCTAATCTCTCGGAGGAAGAGATTGGACGGGCAAAATGGGAGGCCGAGATGTATGCAAAGCAGGATAAGGCACATGAGGAACTTGTCGAGCTTCGCAACATGGCGGAAAAGTTTGCTGACACCACACAGCAGCTACTGGATACGCATAAAAAGGACTGGGACAGAATTAAGAGAAAGCAGATTAAGGAAGCTGTGCAGAAGTTAAAGAGAGCAGTTTCCAAAACGACGCCTAAACGTATTGATGCAGTATCAGCCGTATCGGTTAAGGAAGCAAAGGATAATTTAGAGGCGGTTTTGAGAAGCTGCGGAGAGCAGTATTAGTTGAAATTCTTTTCTGTTATATGCTATTATATTGCAATAAGATAAAATTACCGTTTGACGGGGAATGAGAGGAAATATGGCAGGTTCTACATTTGGAAACAGATTTAAGATAATGACATGGGGAGAGTCCCATGGCGAAGGGCTTGGAGTTGTGATTGACGGTTGTCCGGCAGGCCTTGAGCTTTGCGAGGAAGATATACAGGTAATGCTTAACAGAAGAAAGCCGGGACAGTCAAAGTTTACAACACCGAGAAAGGAAGATGACGAAGTAAAGATTATGTCGGGAATCTTTGAGGGTAAGACAACGGGAACACCGATATCCATGATGGTTCTTAATAAGACTCAGAGGTCGGGCGACTACTCGGAGATTGCAGGCTATTACAGACCGGGACATGCTGATTACACATTTGATGAAAAATACGGCTTCCGTGATTACAGAGGCGGTGGAAGAAGTTCAGGAAGAGAGACAATCGGAAGAGTTGCAGCAGGGGCTGTTGCCATGAAGCTTCTTAATAAGCTTGGAATTACTGTTAATGCTTATGCCAAAGAAATCGGCGGAATTGCAATAGATTATGACAGATTTGATATGAAGGCAGCGAAAGAAAATGCATTTTCAATGCCTGACAGCGAGGCGGCAGCCAAAGTGGAGGCATATGCGGCAGAGCAGATGAAGCAGGGCGATTCCATGGGAGGAATTATTGAGTGTGTTATTGAAAATGTAATGACCGGAATAGGAGAGCCTGTATTTGACAAGCTTGACGCCAATCTTGCCAAAGCTGTAATGTCTATCGGGGCAGTAAAGGGTTTTGAGATTGGAAGCGGTTTTGAGGCGGCTAAAGCTGTTGGCAGCAAGAATAATGACAGCTTTATAATGAAGGACGGCAAGATTGCAAAGGAGACAAATAATGCGGGAGGTGTGCTTGGCGGCATGATTGACGGAAGCTCTATCGTATTTCGTGCGGCAGTAAAGCCTACACCGTCAATATCAGCAGTTCAGAATACAGTCAATAAAAAGGGCGAAGAGATTGAAGTGTCAATTAAAGGAAGACATGACCCGATGATTGTACCGAGAGCGGTAGTTGTTGTTGAAGCGATGGCGGCATTGACGCTTATTGATTTAATCTTTGAAAATATGACGGCTAAGCTTGATAATATATGTGAATTTTACAACAGATAATTAAAATTCAGAAAGGTTAGAGTTATGTATAAATTGTTAAAGACAGATGGTCGTGCCAAAAGAGCTGAATTTCAGACGGTTCATGGTACAATTCAGACGCCGGTTTTTATGAATGTTGGAACGGTTGCGGCGATTAAGGGTGCAGTTTCCACAATGGATTTAAAGGAGATTGGAACACAGGTCGAGTTGTCTAATACTTATCATCTTCATGTAAGGACGGGAGATAAGCTGATTAAGGAAATGGGCGGTCTTCACAAGTTCATGAACTGGGACAGACCGATTCTTACCGATTCAGGCGGATTTCAGGTGTTTTCGCTTGCAGGACTTAGAAAGATTAAAGAAGAGGGCGTTACTTTTAACTCCCACATAGACGGCAGAAAGATTTTCATGGGCCCTGAGGAAAGTATGCAGATTCAGTCAAATCTAGGCTCCACGATTGCGATGGCATTTGATGAGTGTCCTCCGGCTAAGGCAGAACGCAGGTATGTTGAGGATTCCGTTGCGAGAACAACACGCTGGCTTTCACGCTGCAAGAACGAGATGGAGAGGCTTAACTCGCTGCCTGACACTGTAAATCCCGACCAGATGCTTTTTGGAATTAATCAGGGAGCAGTCTATACGGATATCCGTATTGAACATGCAAAGCGTATATCAGAGCTTGATTTGCCGGGTTATGCTGTAGGAGGGCTTGCGGTTGGCGAAAGTCATGAGGAGATGTATCATGTGTTAGATGAGACAGTTCCGTATCTTCCGCAGAATAAACCGACATATCTTATGGGTGTCGGAACACCGGCAAATATCTTAGAGGCAGTTGACAGGGGCGTTGATTTCTTTGACTGTGTATATCCGTCAAGAAACGGAAGACATGGACATGTGTATACAAAATACGGTAAAATTAATCTATTTAATGCCCAGTATGAAAAAGATGACAGACCGATTGAGGAGGGCTGCCAGTGTCCGGCATGTAAGCACTATTCAAGGGCTTATATCAGACATCTGATGAAAGCAAAGGAAATGCTCGGCATGCGTTTCTGTGTGCTTCACAATCTGTATTTTTACAATCATCTTATGGAAGATATACGTGGTGCAATTGAAGAGGGCAGATACAGTGAGTTTAAAAAAGAAAGACTAGAGCTGTTAAAGACCTACGATAAAAGCAAATAACTCTAAATTTTTAATAAACAGATTATTTTTAGTGGACAGAACAGCAAATTTCGTTTAATATTGTTGTTTGTAATGATTATTATATTCAGGAGGCTGACAAAATGGAATCAATAGGAATTATTATTATTTATGTTGTTGCATTGGGATTAATGATGTATTTTCTTGCAATTAAGCCGCAGAAGAAACAGCAGAAAGAGCAGCAGCGTTTAATGGATTCGATTGAAATTGGTGATTATGTACTGACAACCAGCGGATTTTATGGTGTTATTATGGATATCACGGAAGATGATGTTATTGTAGAATTTGGTAATAATAAGAACTGCCGTATTTCTATGCAGAAGAAGGCTATTGCACAGGTCGAGAAGGCAAAGAGCATTGATTAATATTACTTGAGATGTTAATAAGGCAGACGCCGTATAACTTAAGGCACGCCACTTTTGGGCGTTTAAAGTTACGGCGTCTGCTTTGCTTTATGTCTTTAAAGGTGTGTAAAACACACACACGTTTTCTTAGCGATAAAAAAAAACGTCTTTCTCTTGTGTCCACAGTGTTTTGAGGAGCGTCAACAACTTCTGCATCGTCCGGTTCAGAGCAATCACATTCTTCTTCCGAAGGAGTTCCGCATTTAACAACTGCCGAACCCGTTTCGATAACCGCACCGAATGAGATAGGAATTTCAATACACAGGCTCTGTGTAATTGTAAATGAGCAGGAGGTCTGATTTCCCATACACTGATTTCCTGTACTTACAATCGGGTCACCGCAGCAGGTGGCTTTGGCTGTTCCCGGTTTGGCAAACGGAGTGACCTTTACAGGCACACATACTGTTTCTTTTTGATAAAAGACAGATTCACACGGTTCATCTCCGCCGCAGGAAGGTCCGCAGACCGTTAATCCTGTTGCGGTTGTGCCGCCGCCATACAGGCAGACATTTACAGGACCTATTGAATAAGGTGTACGCAGAGAAATGCATACCTTCATATATCCAACTATCTTATTTAGCGGAAAATCAAATTTTAGTCCGGTACATCCGGTAGGGTTATCCGGCTTGTCGGCAGTTTTAATTTCTACGTTATCTCCCCATACTACCGTTTGAGGTTTACCGTTTATTGAGACGGTAATTTCAATAATGTTTTCTTTAGTAATAGTGCTGCAGATTCCAAAGAGAAAATGGCTTAAATCTGCATAGTGCGGTGAGTCCTGTCCGACAGCGGTAATGTCATAGCAGAATTTCTGGTATTCTCCCTTGGAAGGATAGAGAATGGAGTCCTCTAAATTTAAGGAGAATACAAACGGCAGGATTCGGTCTCCCGGTATGGTTGAATAATCAGCCTCATAATCGCATGTTGATTTTGCTATCATAATAGTTCCTTTTTGAGTATAAGCAGTTTCTCTACATAATATGATAAAATACATAAAATGTGAGTTGCAGCGCAAAATAAAACTGAATTTATATCCGGTGCAGGTTTATTTAAAGTAAAATAACTCGTCAAAGGATACATCTAATAATTCTTTTAGAAGCCGTATTTCGTCGGGATATAAATGCCGCTGCCCGACTTCAATTTTAGCGAGTGCGCTGCGTGTGATATCGCAGCCGTTTGTCTGCAGTTGAGCTGTGAGCTGTTCCTGTGTGAGATTCTTTTTGCGTCTCAGTCGTCGAATGTTGTTTCCAAATGCTGTTTCATAATTTTTGTCCATCATAATCTCCATTCTAGGAATAAAATAACTGTTGAAGTTATTATGTGTTAATGGTAATATTAAATTGCACCTATATAGGTGCAAAAATAAAAAGCACATACTTTGGCAGGATAAGGGAGGTTAGTAAACATGAAAAAAGTGGAAAGATTATTCAGGGTGTTTCTTGCGTGTGTTTTATTGTTAGGCACAGCCGCATGGCATGGAACATCAGCGGTGAAAGCGGCAGAAACAGTGGGGATTGCCGAGGCGGCGGAAAAAACACAGCTTACGGTAAGTATGTCGGTGGAAAAAGGACATGCGGGAGATACTGTCTCGGCGACAGTTTCTGTCAGCAATAATCCGGGCTTTGCAGGGCTTGCTACTGTATATACAGGACAGACAGGTATGGTGGGATATTCATTTGCAGAGGCAAGAAATTACAGAGGAAACGGAATGCTTCTGACTGTTTAGTTAGTGGAGCGATAACAGAGGACGGAAGCTTGTATATGTGGGGAGCTAATTACGATGGTACGGTAGGAAACGGAAACATCGAAAATCAGCTAACACCTGTGAAAGTGTTAGATAAAGTAAAATCCCCAGTCGATTTAGGAGTTTCAACATATAATGTGAGTATAACTAATGTGGATAAATCTTACCCAATGCAGGGAATGAGTACTGTTGGTGATTTGAAAATTTCAGAAGATGGAATTGGAACAGTAGAGTTTGATTATTTAGTACCGAATGAAACCTATAATTTTTACATAATGAAGAGTCGTGAGGCTGAAGAGGTGTTTGGTACTTCTAATCTGTTGTATTTGATACAGGCAGTTGCAGATTATTCAGGTCATTTAAGTATTTCATATATTTTTACTGAAGAAAATCAGGATGGCAGTGAGATTGTAAACGATTTATTTGTGGTACAAATGACACAGACAGATTTATCATCGGCACAGGTGCAAATTGATAATTTACAATATACAGGCGATACACAGTATGTTAATCCAATTGTAACATTAGATAATATTGTTTTAACACAGGGAGAGGATTATGAATTGTCAAGTAATTATAGCGCCGTTGATGTTGGAACTTATAATGTTACAATAAGTGGTATTGGGTTATATACAGGAATAATCAATGTTCAATATAGGGTTATAGGTGAAGGAATCGTATTCGGTGATGCCAACAACGACGGCACAGTTGATTCTAAAGACGCTGTACTTCTGAAAAAATATCTTGCAGGCTTTACTGATTTAGAGATTGATCTGCTGCTTTGCGATGTCAATGCGGACGGAGCAGTGGACAGTAGGGACGCTGTG
>JAGAJD010000135.1 GCA_017626275.1 Lachnospira sp. | reverse complement strand
CATACTGTATGAATATTCTGATGAGTCTCATGATGTTGTCTATGGTGTTTGTTATGATATCAATGAGCGTGGCAAGTGCAGAGCGAATTGCGGAGGTTTTGAGTGAAACGAGTGATATTCATAATCCGGAAAATCCTGTGTATGAGGTCAGCGATGGAAGTATTACATTTTCAAATGTCGATTTTGCATACGACAAAAGTAATGATGAGCCTGTATTAAAAAATATTAACCTTAAAATACATTCGGGTGAAACAATAGGAATTATTGGAGGAACGGGAAGCGCAAAGACAAGCCTTGTAAACCTGTTAAGCCGCCTTTATGACGTAACTGAGGGAGAGGTTTTAGTTGGCGGTTTAAATGTAAAGGAATATGATATTGAGTCATTGCGCAATCAGGTATCAGTAGTGCTTCAGAATAATGTTCTGTTTTCAGGTACAATTTATGATAACCTTCGATGGGGCGATATAAATGCAAGTGAGGAAGAGTGTAAGAGGGCATGTCATCTTGCGTGTGCAGATGAATTTATTGAGAAACTGCCAAATGGCTATGAGACATATATAGAGCAGGGCGGTACAAATGTATCAGGCGGTCAGAAACAGAGACTTTGTATTGCAAGAGCGCTGCTTAAAAAGCCGAAGATTCTTATTCTTGATGATTCAACAAGTGCGGTTGATACGGCTACGGACGCTAAGATTCGCAGGGCTTTCAGGGAAGAGATTCCTAATACAACAAAGCTTATAATTGCTCAGCGTATTTCAAGCGTGCAGGATGCAGACCGTATTATTGTGATGGACGAGGGCAGAGTGAATGGCTTTGGAACACATGAAGAACTGTTAAAGAGTAATGCGATTTACCGAGAGGTTTATGAATCGCAGACTAACGGCGGCGGAGATTTTGATGAAAATTAACAGAAATTATGTTTCCAAAACGGAACGGGAGGTAGTGTGACGATGAATAAACCTATGCCCAGAGGAGTAAAGTCTCAGGTGAAAAATCCGGGCAGGCTTCTTGTGCGGCTGTTAAAGTATGTTTTTAAAGACTATAAAATACATTGTATTTGTGTATTCGGACTTATATTTTTGGGAGTAATAGCTAATGTTCAGGGTACAATGTTTACTAAAACACTGATTGATGAATACATTACACCATTACTTTTTTCGGATAATCCCGATTTTACGCCGTTATTGTATGCAATTATAAGGGTAGCTTTTTTCTATGCTGTCGGAGTGGTGTCGACTTATGCGTATAACAGGATTATGGTTTATGTGACGCAGGGATTTCTAAGAAATCTAAGAAATGAACTTTTTGAAAAAATGGAAAAACTTCCTATAAAATATTTTGATACTCATGCGCATGGTGATATCATGTCTGTGTACACTAATGATATTGATACGCTGCGACAGATGATAAGCCAGAGTATACCGCAGATTATTAACAGTGCATTTACAGTTGTGAGTGTTCTTATCAGCATGTTGATTTTAAATATACCATTAACATTTGTGACGCTTATTATGGTTGGTATTATGCTTCAGTGTTCAAGAAAATCTGCATCTATAAGCGGGAAACATTTTTTGGAACAGCAGATTAAGCTAGGAAAAGTCAATGGTTATATAGAAGAAATGATGAACGGACAGAAGGTTGTAAAGGTATTTTGTCATGAAGAGGAAAGCAAGCGTGAATTTAAGGAGTTAAACGATGCTCTTTTTGTAAGCGCGGATCGTGCAAATACATTTGCCAATATTTTAGGACCAATCAATGCGCAGCTTGGAAATGTGAGCTATGTAATCTGTGCGATTTTAGGTGGTATATTAGCGTTAAAGGGAGTGGGAGGTTTTACACTTGGAGGACTTGCAAGTTTTCTTACCTTTAACAAAAGCTTTAATATGCCTATTAATCAGGTGAGCCAGCAGCTTAATGCTATTGTCATGGCAATGGCGGGAGCGGAGAGAGTATTTTTGCTTATGGACGAAGAACCTGAGACGGACGAGGGAGATATAACGCTCGTAAATGTCACGGAGGAAAACAAAGCACTAAAGGAAAGCCGTGAACGTACAGGAAGATGGGCATGGAAAAGCGGTTCGTCCTATACAGAATTAAAAGGCGATGTTGTCTTTGAAAATGTTGATTTTGGGTATAATAATGACAAAATTGTGCTGCATGAAGTTAATCTCTATGCGCAGCCGGGACAGAAAATTGCGTTTGTTGGTTCGACAGGTGCAGGAAAGACTACGATTACTAATCTTATAAACCGTTTTTATGATATTCAGAATGGCAAAATCCGTTATGACGGAATTGATATCAGGAAGATTAAGAAAGCGGATTTAAGGCGTTCACTTGGAATTGTACTTCAGGATACACATTTATTTACGGGAACGGTAAGAGAAAATATCCGTTTCGGAAAGCTTAACGCTACTGATGAGGAAGTGGTGGCAGCGGCAAAGCTTGCCAATGCAGACGGCTTTATAAGAAGACTTCCGCATGGTTACGATACGGTGATTACAGGTGACGGTGCAAGCTTAAGTCAGGGTCAGAGGCAGCTTCTTGCCATAGCGAGAGCGGCTATTGCCGATCCTCCTGTATTAATCTTAGATGAAGCGACAAGTTCTATCGATACACGTACAGAGCGTATTGTTCAGGAGGGAATGGACAGATTAATGCACGGCAGAACAACGTTTGTAATTGCTCATCGTCTCTCAACGGTAAGAAATTCTGACTGTATTATGGTTTTAGAGCAGGGCAGGATAATTGAGAGGGGAACTCATGAACAGCTTTTAGAGGAAAAAGGAAAGTATTATCAGTTATATACGGGAAATACACAAAATGTCGGCTCAGCATAATGAGCCGACAGTATTTATATTACAGATATTTTACAATATCTTCAAGTTT
>JAGAJD010000134.1 GCA_017626275.1 Lachnospira sp. | reverse complement strand
CGGCAACATTCTCAAGAAATTCTTCATAATTTTCATTCTTTTGTGAAAAATCAACGCAGGAAGAATCAAGACGCAATTTTAATTCGGCAAGCAGCTTCTCTCTGTCCGTTCCCGCCTGATCCATTTTGTTTACAAACAGAAAAACAGGTATCCGATACTGCTTTAATAAACGCCAAAGCGTCTGTGTGTGTCCCTGAACACCGTCTGCTCCGCTGATTACCAAAATAGCATAATCCAATACCTGTAATGTTCTTTCCATCTCTGCCGAAAAATCCACATGCCCTGGCGTATCGAGCAGTGTTATCTCACATTCATTATATTTAAGCTGTGCCTGCTTTGAAAATATAGTAATTCCCCTTGCCTTTTCCAGCTCGAAATTATCTAAAAATGTATCTTTATTATCAACTCTTCCTATTTTACGGATACTTCCCGCCGTATACAAAAGCCCCTCCGAAAGAGTTGTTTTTCCGGCATCTACATGCGCCAATATTCCTATACAAAGTCTTTTTATATTTTCATTCTTATTGTCCTTCATTCTTTTATATCACTTTCATAGACGTTCCTATCTCATTTTGTTTTTTACCGGCAGTATCTTTCCCAGCTTCCATACTACTCTGCGGATAAATAAACACTGCCAGAAAAACCAGTAACAGCGATACCCGAAATTTTTCTTTGTAATGTGTTTTTCTTTGCGGTATATTGACTCGACAACTGCAATCACATTTTCTTCTGTTATACCATGTTCCAGTGTAGTCTGATTGTCTCCGCAGCATATATAGCCTGCTTCATCTTTACCAACAATCCTGTGCAGCACATACTGCCCGTTCCCTCGCTTATATAATATAATCTCACCCTTTTTAAGCGGCATCTGCGGCAATGCCAGCACTACCGAATCTTTTTGGTATCGCAGCAAAGGAAGCATACTTGTACCTTTCGGATACATTCTGAATACACCACCTGATTCAAGGACTTCACAAATTATATCTGCATATTCTTTTAGTATAAATTCACTATGCAAGAACTTCTGCCTCCTTTAAGCGCTCTGCAAAACGCTTTACATCTGCTGTTGCCTGTTCTCTGTCTATATCATAATTAGCAACCAGTTCGTCCGCTAAAAACTCCTCTGTCCTGTCTTCCTTCAAAAGTTCCCACAAAAACTTTCCCGTGTTGTTGAGTCTTATCATTCCATTAAATTTTCTGCTCTGTTCTCCCACAGCAACCACAACATTCTCTGAACCTACGCTTCTAAGTATAAATCCCTCTTTAATTTTCATCTTCAATACTCCTTCTGAATTATTTCTGCGTTTCTTTACTCATCGCCTCATATGCCGTGACTACAGCTTCGTCTGAAATCGTACATGTAAGCAGCCACATTGGAACTTCTTTTACTGTTCTGTCGAGTAATTTAAGAAAATCTTCCATATCTGAAGCATTTTCCGGCATAATCACCTGATGAAACAGACGATTTACTATTTCATTATCATTCAGCCTGCGTATACTGTTTTTTTCACCACGCTCCAAAAAGCACAATGCCTTAAGCGGAGAGGACGTATTAATCTGATATCCCTCTTTTCCGCACCATGGCGTTCCATATACATACAGTTGTCCGTCAACAAACCTAAGCAACGGCTTATCTCCGTTGATAATTCTTGCCCGCTCACCAAAATGCTTAAGCCACAGGGAAGTGTGTGTAGACTTTCCTGTGCCGCTCTTCGCCATAAATGCATATGACACGCCGTCCGCCTCCACAACCGACGCATGCAGAAAAAAAACACCATATTTAGGAATTTTCTTTACAATCTCACGATATATACACACACTCTCGCAGTAACCTCTTGAAAAATCCCCTACTGACTGCTCTCTGTCAATCTGCTCGTCAGATACTTCCACTGTAAATGCAGACGATGCCGTCTCGTGCGTAATATATTCTCTGCACAGCTTTTCAACAGCCGGATATCTGTTGTTTACTGTAATCACAACACCTGCCAGTTCTATATTAAACATACTAATCTCCATTCCTGAGCGATTTATCGCAAAGAGGTGATGAGAAAGCCGCGCAGGCGGTTTCTCATCTGCCATCAAAGCTATTTGTTTTCACTCAGAAACAAATAGCCATATGAAAAATAAGCTATCGAGCTTATTTTTCAATCTATTCACCTCATGACTTTTTTGCACTGTTTTTAATTATACACATTTTCCATGAAATTGTCCAGCAGCTAATCCCTGCCACTCGCACAACTAAAAAGCCGCTGCCTAAGCAACAATTGCCTAAGCAGCAGCCCTTTAATTGGATTATTGATATATTTCAAATTTCACTGCTGCTTACCATTCACCGCATTTTCCAGTTGTTTAATCTTTTCTAATGCCTGACTTAACAGGCGATTTGTTTCTTCTAGTTGGTTCTTTTGGCTGTCGATGGTCTCCTGCTTCTCTTCCAACTGGTTCTGCTGACTGTCAATGGTCTCCTGCTTTTCTTCCAACTGTTTTTGCTGGCTGTCAATGGTTTCCTGCATCTCGTCTATCATATACTGCACCGTGTTTTTATCCAGTTCCAATAACGCCTCCTCCCGTCCAAAAACCAGCCGGAATACCCGGTCACGATAATTCCGCCGGACTGCTGTTTCTTCTTTCATTTTCTTTGTTTGTTCCATTGATTTTCCTCCCTATTTAATATTTGCAGCAGCAGGAAAATCAGTAAACCATGAACTCCCTGCTTTGTTTATGGATATATAAAGCAAGAAAGTTCGAGAGAATTAACTAAGAT
>JAGAJD010000133.1 GCA_017626275.1 Lachnospira sp. | reverse complement strand
GGTACACGAAAGTATACATGAAAGTGCGGTTGAATGTTTTAATGCCAATGAAAAAGGCGATAAAGAGCTGGCTATGAAGTATTTTCAGGAGGCGCAGGGCAGGTATAAAGAATACGCAGCCGCAATGCAGCGCCTCAAAGAGTTGTTTTAACAACGAAATATTCTATGGCTTATATAATAATTTCTGATACAGATTATCAATACATATGGCACCTAATGGTGCAGTAATCAAAATTGACAGGACGGCGACTGTTAATACAGTCTGCCCGCAGCTTAGCCCCATTGAGAGAGGAATAGCACCTATCGCTGCCTGTACGGTTGCTTTAGGCATATATGCGAACATGCAAAACAGTCGTTCCTTCCTGTTTAATTCGGTCTTTATAAGTGATAATGCCACTCCGGACACTCTGAATGCCAATGCACCCAATACAAGTAATATGGCATATATTCCTGATGATACGGCATATCTCAAATCAACTGTCGCACCAACAAGTACAAACAGAAATACTTCTGCGGCAACCCACAGCTTATTGAATTTACCGGCAAGTCTGCAAGCCAGTATATTATATTTTTTCTTAATCACAATCCCCAAACTCATAATAGCAAGGAGAGCGGAAACAGGTATTATGCCCTCAAGACGGTTTTGTAATTCGATAAGAAGAAATGACAGGCTTATGATAATCAGAAGTTTCACAGAGTCTCTCATATGAAAGTGTCTAAATAAATATACAAGCGATATTCCCGCTATAACTCCAAGTATGATTCCTGTAACAATTGAAACCGGTATCTGCAAAAATCCGGAAAGGGCAAAAGTCTGTGTTGAAGCAAGTGAAGTAAATACAGTAAAAATAACGATGACAAAAACGTCATCTACAGATGCACCGGCAAGTATGAGCTGTGGAATTTTCTTGTCCGTTCCGTATCCCCGGTCAATAAGATGAATCATTCTCGGTACAATTACAGCAGGTGATACGGCAGCGATAACGCTTCCTATTATGGCGGCTTCCAGCAGCGTTGTTCCGAGGAGTGCAGGAGCTAAGAACATTGTGCCGCATATTTCAATGCATGCCGGCAAAAAACACATGAGGAAAGCCGGACGGCCTACTTTTTTTAAGTCAGATAAATCTAAAGCAAGACCGGCGCGGATTAAGATTATCACGAGCGCTATTTGTCTTAAATCAGCGGAAATATTCAAAATCGATGCATCAATGAGGTTAAAAGCATGAGGACTCAGAATGATTCCTGCTATAATCATTCCTAATAACGGCGGAAGCTTTATTTTTGAAAATATGCTTCCCAAAAACAATCCCAATAATAGAATTAAAGCAATGCTCAATAACATTTGTGACGCCTCCTGCTTATATATAAAAATAAATAACCGGCAGTTATTCATGGTAGCATAGGAAGAATATATTTTCAAGAATTTATTGATGTGAAAATAAATGTATGGTAAAATAAACCATTAAATGTCAAATAATGACAGATTTTTTATTTGAAGAGGAGGAGTATATGGAAATCAAAAGATTCAGTGAAAAACAGAAAGTAAACAAGACAGTTGTTATATGTTACGGAATTTTAGTTGTTATTTTGTTTGCAGCATATATCCTTGAATTGGTAAAGGGAAACAGAACACTTCCGTATATACTGGTGTTTGACGCATTATTAGTAATTCCTTTTATTATTACGGCACTAATCTATTTGAAAGATAAGGAGAGCAATCTTGTCAAGCATTTTACATCATGCGGATATGGTGCGTTATATGTGTTTGTTCTGTCGACAAGCGTTACAAAGATTTCATTTACCTACATTATTCCAATGCTTATATTTATCACGCTTTACAGAGACTGGAAGTACAATCTCAGGGTGGGGTGCGTGGTCACGCTGGCTAATATTGCATTTATGGTGTATTATCTTCAGAATATATCAAACGAAGCTAAAGATATTACCGAATTTGAGATAATGATTGCCGTAATACTGCTTGTAATAGCGTTCAGCGTTGTTACATCCAAAGTGCTTCTTGCAATTGATAATCAGGCCATAGACATATTGGAAGAGAAGGAAGCAATACAGAGTGAAACATACAATAAAGTAATTAATATATCTGCAAAGCTTTGCGATAGTATTGAACAGATAAGCAGAGAGTCCAAAGAAGTTGGGGATAGGGCGGTTGCTTCAAAGGTGAGTGTTGAAGAAATAGCTACCGGAACATTATAGACAGCGGAAAATATTCAAAAGCAGATGGAAATGACAGGAAACATCCAATTTCTTATTGAGGGTGTGACAGAGCTTTCAGAAGGGGCTTTAAGAGAATGTGAGAACTCAACTTACAGCATTAATCAGGGAATTGAAAGTATGAGAAATCTTACTGCAAACTCAGAAGAAATGCAGAACAGCAATCAACAGGTAGTTGACTCAATGGTAACTTTGCAGGAGAAAGCAAGAGCTGCACAGGATATTGTGTCAATAATATCGGATATAGCGGAACAGACTAATCTGCTTGCGCTGAATGCTTCGATTGAAGCGGCAAGAGCAGGTGCATCGGGAAAAGGATTTGCGGTTGTTGCTGATGAGATAAGACAGCTGGCAGACCAGACAAGAAATGCTACAGATGATATAAAACAGATAATTGTTGAACTTGATAACGAGACAAGGAATACAAGCAGTTCGGTTGCTACTATGAAAGAAATAACCGACAGACAGATTGAAAATATCACTGATGTAAATGCTAAATTTAATCTTCTCGATGTAAGCATCAAAGCACTTGCCGACAGTGTCAAAAGTCAGGCGGTACAAATGGAAAGCATCAAGGATGCTAACAGAGAAGTATCAGACAGTATAGAGCATATATCAGCATTCAGTGAAGAATTGACGGCAAACAGCGAATCAACGAAGGAAAAGTCGGAAGAAAGCTACAATGGCACAATGAAGATAAATGAGCTGCTTGATAAAGTGTC
>JAGAJD010000132.1 GCA_017626275.1 Lachnospira sp. | reverse complement strand
TATACAAACAGCGGTTCAGGTGGTCTTGATTATTATCAGGGCGAGAAAATTCTTTTTATGGACGAATTTAAAGGTGGTCTAAAGTATTCACAGTATCTTGTAATGACAGACCAGTACCCTGCACAGATACACTGTCGATATTGTAACACATACGCACTTTGGAATGAGGTTCATATAACAAGTGTTTATCCGCCTGAAAAAGTATATGAACTCATGGTTGAAAATGCCAACCGGCTTACTGATACCGCAAAGCAGTTGATTAGACGTCTTAAATCAGTGATTTATCATTATCAGGAAAATGGTGAATACAAAACTTTTGAGTTACCGGGCTCGGAGTATATTAATTACGATGACTTGAAAAAACGTGCATTGAAATCAAAGGATAACTTTTCACCAGTAACACAGGCAGAACAAATGGAATTGCCATTTGAGGATTAAATAAAAGGAGGACTAATTATGTTTAGTAAAGAGCAAATTAAGAAGTATAACGGAAAGTTTATTCCTGAAAGGGATTTGGACGAACTTGAAAGGGAGCTTGTTGGAAGCATTGATGGTGTGGTATCAACTTATCGATACCGCGCCTGTGATGAAGTAAACGGCATGGTGGATATATTAAGAATCAATTATGATGATAACTCAGAAGAAACTGTGATATTCGGCTGCAATGACTGTCCCCCCGGAAAAGAGTGAAGATGATATGAAATTTCCGGCTGACGCAGTATTTAAAAGAGTATACAGCTACCTGCCGTATAGTTACTGGCAGATTGTACATATTCTTAATGAATATTATGACGCACATCTTGTACGGATACGTGCATATAAAGAGGGGCGTTATACCGGGTACAAGAATCATTATGAAATACATGATAACAAATCAGGAAGGGTTATCAATGGATTTGTAAGATTAAATGATTTGAGAAAACTATTTGCAAGACAGGGGTTTCCTTTGGATATAAATAAAACGGGTGATGAATATGAATAAAACCAAAATAAGACAGTCAGACCACTTGATTGCAGTTGATATTGATAAGCTGTCAGCAATGTTGTCATGCGGACATGCAACGGCAAGAAAGATAGGAGAACAGGCACATGCAAAAATTGTAATCGGCAGGCGTGTGCTGTACTCCGTAGAAAAGATAGAAAAATATATTCAATGTTATGAGGAATAATAATTAATTTGTGTGTTACATCAGATGTGGATATGTTATAATAAATATGACATATTCACATCATGAGTACTTGAGTACTGATTAGAAAGGCAGGTTACTCATGAATAGCAGAAAGGATAATAAAGGAAGAAAGTTAAGAGATAATGAAACTTACAGAAAAGACGGAAGATACTGCTACCGTTATACGGATATAATCACAGGAAAAAGAAAATCCGTTTATGCAGGAAGTCTGTTGGAACTGCGTGAAAAGGAAAAGGCACTTGAAAAAGACATTGAGGATAATATTCTCACGGATATGTCTGTAAAAAAGCTTACCCTGAACGGTTTATTTGATATATACATGGAAACAAAAAATATTGCAGATTCGACAAGAGCCAATTATATCAACACATGGAACAACCGTGTTAAAGATGAAATCGGCAATATAAAGGTGGTTCAAATGCTTCCATCGCATATCAGGAGTTTTTATGCAAAGCTTTCACGTGCAGGATATTCACACAGTACCATAAAATTAATACATAATTTAATATATCCGTCACTGGAGCTTGCAGTTGACGATGATATTATAAGAAAGAATCCTGCAAAAAAAGCACTTGGCGATTATGGAAGTGAACCAAACGAAAGGACTGCGCTGACGGTAAAACAGCAGTGTAATCTGTTAGATTATGCAAGGAACAGCAACATTTACAATTTATATACTCCAATGCTTACGGTAATGGTTGAAACAGGCTTAAGATGTGGCGAGCTTATAGGTCTTACATGGAATGATATAGATATGAAGAAAAAAACTATAAGCGTAAATCATCAGCTTACATACCGCAATTATGGTGACGGCTGTAAATTCCATATATGTCCGCCGAAAACGGATTCGGGAGTACGTGTGATTCCAATGACAGGAGTAGTAAAAGCGGCATTTGAGAAGCAAAGAGAACTGAATTTCATGCTTGGAATTGACAGGGATTTCACGGTGGACGACTATAAGGGCTTTATATTCACCGCAAAGACAGGAAGACCGTTAATGCCTGCGGCTGTAAATAATGTATTATACAATGTCGTAAACGGTTATAATGCGGAAGAATTAAAGAAAGCAAAAAAGGAACACCGAAAAGCAGAATTACTCCCAAAGTTTTCAGCACATGTATTAAGACATACAGCCTGTACAAGAATGGCAGAAAAAGGAATAGACATAAAAGTGCTTCAATATATTATGGGTCATTCATCAATTGATATTACAATGCAGGTATACAATCATATAACAGATATTACACGTATTGAAAATGAGGTTTTAAAGCTCGAAAAAATTGTAAATGGCTGACGCCAAAAAATAAAAAGTGGCGTCAAATTGGCGTCAAACAGCAAAAAAAGCACTTTATAAAAAGTTTAGAAACCCTGCAACCCGCATAAATACTGGGGTTGCAAAAATTTTAGAAATGAATTAGCACTCACCTCTTGACAGTGCTAATAATGAGTGATATAACACAATTACAATTTAAGTGTTCAATTTAAACAGAACGCTTAAAGAACCACAAGATGAATGTTTTTAAGAGAAGCAGCACACAATAGAAAGTGCAGAAAGGAAGGAATGAGTATGAATATCAATAAGTTTACGCAGAAATCCATTGAAGCGGTGAATGGTTGTGAAAAAATCGCTTATGAATATGGTAATCAGGAGATTGACCAGGAGCATTTTCTTTACAGCCTGATGACTATTGATGATAGTCTGATAGCAAATTTAATTGAGAAAATGCAGATTAACAAAGAAAACTTTATACAGAATATCGAAACATTGTTAAATCAGAAAACTAAGGTATCAGGAAATGTTCAACTGTATATCAGCAATGATTTAAATAAGGTTTTAATAAACGCAGAAGACGAAGCCAAGAAGATGGGAGATTCCTACGTTTCTGTGGAACATCTTATGCTTGCGATGATTGCTTCACCGAACAAAGCTGTTAAGCAGTTATTTAAAACATATGGAATTAAGAGAGATTCATTTCTTTCTGTACTGGCAACGGTAAGAGGAAATCAGTCGGTGACAAGTGATAATCCTGAGGCGACCTATGATACGCTTGTAAAATATGGTCAGGATTTGGTTGAGCGTGCCAAGTCGGGAAAGCTTGACCCGGTTATCGGCAGAGACAATGAAATCCGTAATGTTATTCGTATCCTTTCAAGAAAGACTAAAAATAATCCGGTTCTCATAGGTGAGCCGGGGGTCGGTAAAACGGCAGTTGTAGAGGGACTTGCACAGAGAATTGTGAGAGGTGATGTTCCTGAAACATTAAAGGATAAGAAAATATTTGCGCTTGATATGGGTGCTTTGGTGGCAGGCGCCAAATATAGAGGAGAATTTGAAGAGCGTTTAAAGGCTGTGCTTGAGGAAGTGAAGAAGAGTGACGGGCAGATTATTCTGTTTATCGATGAGATTCATACAATCGTAGGTGCAGGAAAGACAGAAGGCTCTATGGACGCCGGAAATATGCTAAAGCCAATGCTTGCGAGAGGTGAGCTTCACTGCATTGGTGCAACGACATTAGATGAACATAGACAATATATAGAAAAAGACCCGGCATTGGAGAGACGTTTTCAGCCTGTTACGGTAGATGAGCCGACAGTTGAGGATACTATCTCTATTCTGCGTGGTCTGAAAGACAGATATGAGGTATTTCACGGTGTTAAGATTACAGACGGAGCGCTTGTGTCTGCTGCCACATTGTCTGACAGATACATTTCAGAGCGTTTTCTTCCTGATAAGGCAATCGACCT
>JAGAJD010000131.1 GCA_017626275.1 Lachnospira sp. | reverse complement strand
TATAGAAATATAGGCTCTTTTAACAATTAGTTCAGCCGCAAGTGAAGCTGAAGCGGCAGAATGAGGAGATGAAGGGTATGAATATCAGGGAAGAACAGGAAAAACACGAGCATCAGTATATGAGCAGGTTTGCAAGCTTTAGCGATGAATCAAGGGGCAGAGATATATATGAGGAGCAGTGTGATGTAAGAACTGTTTATCAGCGTGACAGAGACAGAATCCTGCATTGTAAATCTTTTCGCAGATTAAAACACAAGACGCAGGTATTTCTTGCACCGGAGGGAGATCATTACAGAACGAGGCTTACGCATACTTTAGAGGTAGCGCAGATTGCAAGAAGCATAAGCCGTGCATTGCGCCTTAATGAAGATTTAACGGAGGCAATCGCACTTGGACATGATTTGGGGCATACGCCGTTTGGACATGCAGGAGAGCGAACCTTAGACAGAATATGTCCGATGGGTTTTTCGCATTACAGGCAGAGCATACGCGTTGTTGAAAAGCTTGAGAAAGACGGCGCAGGACTTAATCTGACATGGGAGGTGCGTGACGGCATTTTAAATCATAGAACATCAGGGACACCGTCAACACTGGAGGGAAAGGTTGTCAGGCTTTCTGATAAGATTGCATATATTAACCATGATATTGATGATGCTATTCGTGCAAAGATTTTCAGTGAAGATGATATCCCTGAAAAGTATACGAAAGTGCTTGGAACAACCACAAAGTCAAGGCTGAATACGCTGATTAAAGATATAATTTTAAACAGCATTGATAAAGATGACATATGTATGTCGGAACAGATTCATACGGCAATGACGGATTTAAGGGCATTTATGTTTGAGAGCTTGTATCAGAATCCGACAGCGAAGAGCGAAGAAGTCAAGGCGGACAAGCTGATTACCGAGCTGTACGGATATTATATGGATAATATAGAGGCGCTCCCTGAAAACTATAAGAAATTCATATATGAAAGAGGCGATGAGCCGGAGCGTGTCGTGTGTGACTATATAGCAGGAATGAGCGACCAGTACTCCATTGCTAAATTTGAAGAAATATTTGTACCTATGTCGTGGAAAATATAGAATGAAAATGAGAGTTAATCGGATTGGTGAGATAAATGTACGCGAGTGAAGTGATTGACGAGGTAGTATCGCGAAGCGATATTGTAGATATTATATCAGGATATATCCAGTTAAAGAAAAACGGAAGCTCCTATGTGGGACTTTGTCCGTTTCATAATGAAAAGTCTCCGTCATTTTCGGTGTCTCCCTCAAGACAGCTATACCATTGCTTTGGCTGTGGCGTCGGAGGAAATGTAATAACATTTGTTATGGAATATGAGAATTTCACATTTTTGGAGGCAGTAAAGTTTCTTGCCGACAAGGCGGGAATGATGCTTCCCGAAACAAGTTATTCCGAGGCGGAAAAGAAAAATAAAGAGTTAAAGGCAAGGCTTCTTGAGATTAACAAGATAGCGGCTACATATTATTATCATCAGCTTAAGTCGGAGAACGGAAAGCTTGGACTTGATTATTTAAAGAGGCGAGGACTTTCAGATGCGACTATTCAGGGATTCGGGCTTGGATATGCCAATCAGACAGGCGATTCCTTGTACCGGTATCTTAAATCAAAGGGCTATGATGATGAGCTTCTAAAGGAAACAGGACTTTTTACCTACGAGAGAGGGATTCATGATAAATTCTGGAACAGGGTTATGTTTCCTATTATGGATATCAATAATAAAGTAATAGGCTTTGGCGGGCGTGTTATGGGGGACGGAAAGCCCAAATACTTAAATTCACCGGAGACAAAGCTGTTTGACAAAAGCAGGAATCTGTACGGACTTAATGCAGCGAGGACATCAAGAAAGCCTAATCTTATAATATGTGAGGGCTATATGGACGTCATTTCACTTCATCAGGCAGGCTTTAATCAGGCGGTGGCATCGCTTGGAACAGCGCTGACACCCGGACAGGCTGCACTGATGAAAAGGTATACGGATAATGTGCTTATTACATATGACAGCGATGAGGCAGGTGTAAAAGCGGCACTCCGTGCAATTCCTATATTGCAGGAGGCAGGTCTTAATACAAAAATAATTAATATGAAACCGTATAAGGACCCTGACGAATTTATTAAGGCTATGGGGGCGGAAGCGTTTCAGGAAAGAATTGACAAAGCAGAAAACAGTTTTATGTATGAAATTTCTGTTATTGAGAAAAAATATGACAGAACAGATCCGGCAGAATCAACGGAATTTGAACGTGAGACTGCAAAAAGGCTTGTACTTTTTAAGGAAAGACTGGAACGGGAGAATTATATAAGAGCGGTATGTACAAGATTTAATATACAGCAGGAGGGTATGAAAGAGCTGGTGGCTTCAATCGGAAGCAAGGAGGGAATTATTAAAAAGTCCCCGAATAACACACCTTCTGCCAGTGCAGCAGTTAAGAAAAAGAAGGAAAGCGGTGTGCGGCAGGCGGAAAAGATTCTCCTTACATGGCTGATAGATGATTCAGAGGTTTTTGAAAAGATTAAAGCGTATGTTGAGCCGCAGGATTTCATAGACCCGCTTCTAAGAGATGTTGCAGCTAAATTATATGAGCAGTCGGAGAATGGAAATGTAAATCCTGCACTGATTATAAGTACATACGAGACAGAGGAAGCCCACAATGAGGTTGCAGCACTTTTTAGTGCAGAGCTGGATAAGAATCTTAATAAGAGTGAGCGGGAAAAGGCGTTGAATGACGCTGTTATAAAGGTAAAGGGTAACAGTATTAAGTATGCGATTGAGTGTACTAAAGACCCGAAACAGCTTCAGGAGCTGATTATGAAGCAAATGAAGCTTTCTAATATTCGTATAGAGTTGTAATGAAACTTTAGATAAAGAAAAGAGAATGGAAGGATGGACCAATCATGGCAAAGAAGAATGAAAATATTGCAGAGGAAACTGTAAAGAAGACGGCAAAAAAGGCAAAGCCTGAAGGCGAGGCAGTAGAGATGACAGAGGAAGAAATTGCTGAAGCCATTGCAGCAAAATTTGATGAGAAATGTAAAGGGCTTTTGCAGATTGCAAAGAAAAAGAAAAATGTTCTGGATTATCAGGAAATTATGAATTATTTTCTCGATACTGATTTTGAAGCCGATAAGATGGAGAAGGTATTTGAATTTCTTGAAAATAACAATGTCGATGTAAAAATGACAGATGACACTGCAGATGACGATGAGATTATTTTAGATGATGACGATGAGATTGATATCGAGAAGATAGACCTCTCTGTTCCGGACGGTGTTGGACTTGAAGACCCTGTAAGAATGTATCTTAAGGAAATCGGTAAGGTGCCGCTGCTTAGTGCAGAGGAAGAGATTGAATATGCAAAGCGTATGGAGCAGGGCGATGAAGAGGCAAAGAAGAGACTTGCAGAGGCAAACCTTCGACTTGTTGTCAGCATTGCAAAGCGTTATGTAGGAAGAGGTATGCTTTTCCTTGACCTGATACAGGAGGGAAATTTAGGTCTTATAAAGGCTGTTGAAAAGTTTGATTACAGAAAAGGTTATAAGTTCAGTACTTATGCTACATGGTGGATTAGACAGGCTATCACAAGGGCTATTGCCGACCAGGCAAGAACAATCAGAATCCCTGTTCATATGGTAGAGACGATTAACAAGCTTGTAAGAGTTTCAAGACAGTTGCTTCAGGAATTAGGACGTGAGCCGTCACCGGAGGAGATTGCTGAGGCAATGGATATTCCGGTTGAGAGAGTCCGTGAAATTCAGAAAATTTCACAGGAGCCTGTATCATTAGAGACACCTATCGGTGAGGAAGAGGACAGCCATCTTGGAGATTTCATACAGGACGACAATGTACCTGTTCCGGCAGAGGCAGCAGCTTCTACTCTTTTAAAGGAACAGCTTGTTGAGGTGCTTGGAACTCTGACAGAAAGAGAGCAGAAGGTATTGAGACTGCGTTTCGGCATGGACGACGGAAGAGCCAGAACACTTGAAGAGGTTGGCAAAGAATTTAACGTAACAAGAGAGCGTATAAGACAGATTGAGGCAAAGGCGTTAAGAAAGTTAAGACACCCTAGCAGAAGCCGCAAGCTCAAGGATTATCTTGATTAATAAGGGCATG
>JAGAJD010000130.1 GCA_017626275.1 Lachnospira sp. | reverse complement strand
TTCGCCAAACACATATGCCGCTTTAAGTTTTAATTATGTATTAATATTTTCCGAAATCTCCGTCTAAAGAAATAATTCTCTCGTTATTACTCTTTTGCGGTGCATAGCTCTTACGTGAAGAATATGTATTTTCAGAATACATAGGATTTCTGTATGAGTTCTCTTTTAACTTATATTTTGAAATCATATCCCTCAATGCCTGTGACTGATTTGCAAGCTCTTCACTTGCAGACGCACACTCCTCGCTTGTAGCGGAATTTGTCTGGATTACCTGTGAGACCTGCATAATAGCCTGATTAATCTGTGCTACTGCTGTTGCCTGCTCATTTGAGTTAGTTGCAATACCACTTATAATTTCCACAACATCCTGAAGTGACTCTACAATCTTTTCCAATGACTGTGCTGTGCTGTCGGCAATCTTTACGCCCTCTTCTACCTTCTCAATAGACGACTGTATCATTTCTGCTGTCTCATTGGCTGCTGCCGCACTCTTTTCTGCAAGATTCTTTACTTCCTCTGCCACAACGGCAAATCCCTTTCCATGCGTGCCTGCTCTCGCAGCCTCAACAGTTGCATTAAGGGCAAGAATATTAGTCTGGAAAGCAATATCATCAATAACCTTAATAACCTTTGAAATGTTATGCGATGAATCATTAATATGATTCATTGCCTCAATCATACTTGACATCTGTTCATTGCTTGTTCTAGCATTTTCTCCGACTTCCTTAACAAGCTTATCGCCGATTGTTGCCTGACTTGCATTTTCATTAGTCTGCTTTGCAATCTCACTCATAGATGCCGTAATCTGTTCAATAGCACTCGCCTGCTGTGTTGAACCCTGAGCCAGTGCCTGACTTGCACTTGCTACCTGGTCAGCCCCTGCTGAAAGCTGGAAGCTTGACTCCTTGATTCCTGCCAGTACGTTATTATTTGTTTCTATCAGATCCTTAAATGCACGTCCAAGAACGTCCTGTGCCGAACGCGGAATAACATCAACTGTCAGGTCTCCGGAAGCAATCTTTTCAGCTATCATTGCATTTTCTTTCGTATTCTTAATGATTATCTTGTAAGCCTCTACAACCTCACCAATCTCGTCATCATAATACTTCTCTAAATCAATATCAACTTTCCCCTGTGAAAGTTCTTCTGAAGTCTTTTTAAGCTCAGCTAACGGCTTTTTTAAACACTTTACAATTGTACTGATTGAATATGCACAGCCCCCGATAACCAACACTATAAATACAAGCATAAAAGCATATATTCCTGCATTACCTTCCGCACTTGACGCAATTGGTATCTGTCCCTGCAGCATTCCAACATTTAACGCCACTAAAACGACCATTTCAAACATAATAAATGCATAACTTAATCTGACTTTCCCTAAAATATTCATATTCTTCATATTCATAATATCTTCCTCCAGTTATATTGAATTTACACCTGTTACTGCCTCTCATATATATTCTCCGATAAGATTTATTCTTCATCTTCACTATTATCTGCTATTTCTTCAAAAACTGCAATATCCTCATCTTTAATCAGTTTTTCCGGATCAAGCAGAAGCTTTACGGAGTCTCCCGTTTTACCAAGACCGTAAACATATTTATTCTTGACGTTCCCCATTGAAAGTGTCGGAGGCGGCTCAATATCCGATTCCTCAATATTTTCCACACCCGCAATCTTCTCTACTATCAGTCCGACCACTGTGGATTTGACATTAATAATAATTATACAGGTTCTGTCTGTATATTCAAAAGGTTCCTGATTAAAACGAATCCTGACATCAATAACAGGAATAATCTTTCCTCTGAGATTAATAAGCCCCTTTATATAATTCTCCACTTCAGGAATTGCAGTAATTTTCTGCATACCTATAATCTCATTAATGTACTTAATTTCAATTCCGAAATACTCATGCCCCGACTTAAAGGTCATATATTTCCCCTTTTGAGTATCTTCTTCCTCCGACACTTCATTTAAAATCGCCTCATCTGCCATATTTCTTGTTCCTCCTTTCCTCTTGCTAACTTTATAGCAGTAATCCTCCCACATCAACAATAAGTGCAATGCTTCCGTCGCCAAGCTGCGTACAGCCGGACAAACCCGGTACTTTCTTAATATAGGACGGAATAGGTTTTACAACTATCTCCTGACCACCCATCAGACGGTCAACAAAAATACAAATCTGTTTTCCCTCATGTTCTACAAGAATCATAATTCCCTCACTGACATCTTCAAGTGCATTGTCGATATGATATCTTGTACTAAGTCTTATAACAGGGAAGCACTCTCCGCGAATCATAACATATTCTTCGCCTCCCGGTTCATATACCATGTCGCTTTCTTTAACATTTAAAAATTCTTTTATTGAACCGGATTCTATTACAAAAATAGATTCTCCCACACACATTACAATACCCTCGATAATTGCCAGTGTGAGAGGAATTTTAAGTGTCATTGTCGTCCCTTTTCCTTCCTCACTGTCAATATCAAGCTGTCCTCCTATGGACTGGATATTTTTTACAACAACGTCCATTCCGACGCCTCGTCCGGAAAGCTCTGTTACCTTTTCCTTAGTTGAAAATCCCGGATATGTTACAAACTGATAAATCTCCTTGCTCGTATAATCATCTTCCGTCTTATCTGCCGGAATTAATCCGTTCTGCTTTGCTTTCCTGAAAAGCTTTGTAGTATTCATTCCCTTTCCATCGTCTTTTACTGAAATAAATACCTTTCCGCCTTCATTCTTTGCCTCAAGAGTGATAACTCCTTTTTCTTCCTTTCCTGCCGCAATACGCTCATCTTTTTCTTCAATTCCATGATCTACAGAATTACGAATCATATGCATAAGCGGGTCAGATATATGTTCAATAATGTTCTTATCTACTTCAGTATTCTCGCCTACCATTCTAAGTTCAATATTCTTTCCTACTTTTCTTGAAGTATCAAATACAATTCTGTTCATCTTTTGGAATGTATTAGTAAGTGGAACCATTCTCATTGACATAATAACGTCCTGAAGCTCTGATGTAAACTTAGTAAGCTGTGCTGCTGCCTTATTGAAATTATTAAGGCTTAAGCCCGGAACCTTTAAATCAGGATTCTGAAGCACAACTGATTCCGCAATTACAAGCTCACCTATTAAATCCATAAGCATATCCATCTTTGCCACATTTACACTTATAAAGCTCTGTGCCGCCTGCTTGTCCTTATTGCTCTTTGCAAGCTGTTTTGGTTTACCCGGCTCCTTTGTCTTGATAACATAGTCGCCCGGCTTCGGCTCATCTTTTTTCTTCTGCTCCTCAGCCTCCTTAGCCCTTGCCTCAATCGTCTCAACATCTGAATCCAAATCAATTACTTTTCCGTTAGTGACAATCATCGGCTTTTCAAAGCCCTTCAAATATTCATCAGGCGTACACTCCTGAATATCAATCTTTTCAACACCTGAGCCGTCTATAAGCTTCTGAACCTCTTCCTTTGAGCTTTGAGACTGTAACATAATCTGAAAGCCCTCGGCAAGAATAACATCTGCAGACGCCTCATTTGTAACAATGTCCTCCGGCTTATATAAAATATCCTCTGCTACCTCTTTTAAAGAATACACCGCCGTATATGCCCTGAGATTACACATCTGTGTGTCTGCACGATATGTTATATGTATTCTGTAAAACTTACTGTTATCAGTTGCAACAGGCGCAATATAAAACTGGCTTGGTGCTTCCTGAACATTTTCAGGGGGACGCTCCTCTCCGCTCTTTGTGATCTCATTTTTAATCTTCTTTAAGAATACATCAAGCTCCTCAATCAGTTCTTTAGAGTCACCAGTCGGGTCGTTGCCTTCTCTGATTTTATCAAATTCCGCAGATATAAAATCCGATACCTGAAAAATATGATCCACAAGTTCCATGTGGGGAACATTATCAGGCTTTGATTCTCTGATAAAATAAAACACATCTTCCAGCTTATGTGCGAGCTTCATAATATCATCAAACATCATGATTCCCGACGAACCTTTTATTGTATGCATAATTCTGAAAAATTCATTAATATCCGCCTCATCAAAGCTGTCTGCATCTTTTTTATCCAATGTTGTCGCTTCAAGCTGTTCAAGAAGCTGTCCATTTTAATACAGATACATATCCAGCATGCCATCTGCATTAAATTCTTCAGCCATTCCTCTCTTCCTCCTTCACAGTTTCTTAATCAGAATATATAAAGACATATCAGATTAATTTCAATTTTTTCATAACATTTTTCAATTTATCCAAATCTACCGGCTTTGCACAATATACGGTGCAGCCCATCTCAAATGCTTTTCTTACATTTTTCTGCTCATTGAGGGCAGTCATCATGATAATCTTTACTCTGTCGTCGCCTTCTATTC
Organism: Lachnospira sp.; assembly: GCA_017626275.1. Taxonomy (GTDB): domain Bacteria; phylum Bacillota; class Clostridia; order Lachnospirales; family Lachnospiraceae; genus Lachnospira. The sequence continues at coordinate 292 of JAGAJD010000130.1, read as the reverse complement.
CACGTTGCTTTTCCATGTCTCTTACCGTCTTTAATACCTGATAACCATCCATTACAGGCATCATAACATCTAAGCATATCAAATCATATGGTTCATCTTCCTCCAATGCCATCATAAAAGCATCAACAGCCTCCATACCGTCAACCGTCACATCACACTCTCCGTATGCTGTCATAAAACTCATCATAAATTTTCTGCTTGCATAATCATCTTCAACAATTAATATTTTCATGCCATCCTCATTTCTGCCGTTTAAGCGGCCTTTATACATATTATCATGATGTTTAACATC
>JAGAJD010000129.1 GCA_017626275.1 Lachnospira sp. | reverse complement strand
GAATGGGTACTTGATAATATAAGCTTCTGTCTTGAGGCAGGTAAAACACTTGGAATTATAGGACCTACCGGAAGCGGTAAGACAACGCTTGTGTCCATGATACCAAGACTTTATGATACCGATAAGGGAAGCGTTTTTATTGACGGCATAGATGTTAGTGAGTATTCATTAAAAAATCTTCGTGACGGTATCGGCATGGTGCTTCAGAATAATACGCTGTTTTCGGGAAGTATCACTGAAAATCTTAAGTGGGGAGATGAAACGGCAGATCAGGAGGAGATTGAAAGGGCGGCAAAGAGCGCACAGGCAGATAATTTCATTCAGGGCTTTAATGAGAAATATGATACACAGCTCGGACAGGGCGGAAGCAATGTGTCGGGCGGTCAGAAGCAGAGGCTGTGCATTGCGAGAGCGCTTCTTAAAAAGCCAAAGATTCTTATACTTGACGACTCGACAAGTGCAGTAGATACTGCGACTGAAGCTAATATAAGGGAAGAGTTAAAGACAACCTATAAAGACATGACAAAGATTATTATTGCACAGAGAATCCATTCCGTAATGGAGGCGGATTTGATTCTTGTAATGGACAACGGAAAAACGGCAGGAATCGGAACACACGAGCAACTGCTGCAAAGCTGTGCTATTTATAAGGAAATTTATGATGTTCAGAAAGTAAAGGAGGGATAAGCAATGCCACCAATGGGCGGAGTAATGGGAGCTATGAAGGGTACCGGAAGGCAGAATGTGGGAGCAAAGGTATCCAAGCCGAAAAATATGAAGCATACATTAATCAGGCTGTTTAAATATATGAAGTCAGACATTTGGGCGCTTATTATGGCACTGCTGTGTGTTGTAATCAGTACTGTCTGCAGTCTTGCTGCTTCATATATGTTAAGACCAATAATTAATAATTATATTGTTCCGGCTAAGGAGACTAAGGAATTGTCAGGGCTTGCGCAGGCGGTTATTGTAATGCTTATTGTATATGCCACGGGCGTCCTTGCGGCTTATTTACAGACAAGAATTATGTTAATGATTTCACAAAATGCACTTGTAAGGCTTCGTAAGGATTTATTTGTACATATGCAGAAGCTTCCTATTGGGTATTTTGACAAGAACAGCAAGGGCGATTTGATGAGCCGCTACACTAATGATGTAGATGTTGTGGGAGAAATGCTAAACAGCACGCTTGTGCATTTGATATCAGGAATTATGACGGTTGTAGGAACGCTGTGCATGATGGTGTATACAAATATATGGCTTTCGATTATTACTATCGTGATGGTTCCTGTAATTATAGGTGCAGGAAGATTTCTTGTGTCTAAAAGCCGCAAATATTATGCAGGTCAGCAGGCGGCTCTCGGACAGCTTAACGGCTGCATAGAAGAGACTGTGTCGGGGCAGCGTGTGGTTAAAGTGTTTAACCATGAGGAGAAAGCGATTGAGGAATTTAGAAGATATAATTATGACTTAAAGGATAAGCAGATTAAGGCACAGTTTTTCGGTGGAATTATGGGGCCTGTCGTAGGTAATTTAGGACAGGTTAATTATTCGCTGACTGCCATGATTGGCGGTATTTTCTGTGTTTTAAGGGGCTTTGATATCGGCGGATTAAGCATTTTTGTTACTTATGCAAGACAGTTTTCAAGACCTGTCAACGAAATCACAATGCAGATGAATACTGTGTTTTCAGCACTTGCAGGTGCAGAGAGAGTGTTTGATGTTATGGATACGGAGGTTGAGGATTTAAGCGGTGATGAGCTTAAAAATGTGCGGGGCGAGATTGTTATGGAACATGTCACATTTGGTTATAAGCCGGGCGAACCTGTATTAAAGGATATTTCTCTGTATGCAAAGAAAGGTCAGAAGATTGCATTTGTAGGCTCGACAGGTGCGGGAAAAACAACCGTAACAAACCTTTTAAACCGTTTTTATGAGATATGGGAAGGAAAAATTACAATAGACGGCGTTGACATAACCCGTACAGCAATTCCGTCACTTCGCTCTATTATTGCACTTGTTTTGCAGGACACGCATTTGTTTACGGGAACGGTAATGGAGAATATACGTTACGGCAGGCTTGATGCGACAGATGAGGAGGTTATTCAGGCTGCGAAAACTGCTAATGCCGATTATTTTATAAGAAGGCTGGAAAATGGCTATGACACTCTTTTAGAGGGTGACGGCGGCAATTTAAGTCAGGGACAGAGACAGCTTCTTAATATTGCAAGAGCCGCCTTGTCAAAGGCGCCTATTCTTGTTATGGACGAGGCTACAAGCTCGGTAGATACGATTACGGAGCGTCAGATTCAGGAGGGAATGGACAGACTTATGGCGGACAGAACAACCTTTGTCATCGCCCACCGCCTCTCAACAATACGCAATTCCAATGCCATAATGGTGCTTGAGCATGGCAGAATTATAGAAAGAGGAACGCACGAGCAGCTTCTTGACCAGCATGGAAGGTATTACGAGTTATACACGGGCAAGGCAGAACTTGATTAGAGCTTAAAAAAATCAATGAAGTTTCCGCACTTTTCTGTTCTATGTACTTTACACAATATCTGACTTATGGGAAACAATGAAATGCAGCGTTTAACGAACAAATCTACGTTTTTGTATGTCGGTGTCGGACATTCATGTCCGACAAAGGCATATAAAAATGTAGATTTGTTCTTTAACCGCTGTGTGAATGTTTCCCATAAGGCAGATATTTTTGCCAAAGTAGATAGAATTGAAAAGTACGCAACTTCAATTTATTTTGTCCTTGCGTGAATGGGGTAAACAGTATATTATTAAATTCTAAAATGCAAAGAGTGTAATATTTATGGAGAGAATTATGAAGATATATTTTGCCCCGTTGGAGGGGGTTACGGGGTATATTTACCGCAATGCATACGATAAGTTTTATGGCAAGAGAAAGATTGATAAATATTTTATCCCTTTTATTTCTCCAAATAAGACAAACG
>JAGAJD010000128.1 GCA_017626275.1 Lachnospira sp. | reverse complement strand
TGGGAGAGCCTAAGGTAGAAGTCATGAAGAAAAGGTTGCTTGACATTAATCCGGAGCTTGAAGTTGAACTGCACAAAAGTTTTTATCTGCCTGACAATCATGATGAATATAGATTTGAAGAGTATGACTATGTAATAGACTGCATTGATACTGTGGCGGCAAAGATAGATATTGTTTTAGAGGCACAGAAGTCAGGTACTCCTGTTATAAGCAGCATGGGTACGGGAAATAAGTTAAATCCGTCACTGCTTGAAATTTCGGATATTTATAAGACATCTGTGTGTCCTCTGGCCCGTGTCATGAGATATGAATTAAAAAAACGGGGAGTTAAAAAGTTAAAGGTTGTGTATTCTACTGAGAAGCCGATTAAGGTATCAGCACCGCTTGAAGATAATGCAAGAAGGTGTATTCCGGGAAGTGTTTCATTTGTTCCGGCTTCAGCAGGACTTTTGATTGCGTCTGAGGTAGTAAGGGATTTGATTGCATAAAATCAATACTCCGACCATATACATGAATTAAATACGGAAGGAGTATTTTTGGATATGGACAGTAATCAGGAATTTTCTTTATACAGCGATATGAAAGCCAGAACAAACGGTGAGATATACATTGGTGTGGTAGGCCCTGTAAGAACAGGAAAATCTACATTTATTAAGCGTTTTATGGATATCTGCGTGCTTCCGCAGATGGAAAATGAACATGTAAAGGAAAGGGCGAGAGATGAACTTCCGCAGAGTGCAGCGGGAACTACAATTATGACGACTGAGCCGAAGTTTATTCCGAGCGAAGCTGCCGTGATTTGTCCTATTGAGGATATCAGTGTAAAGGTGCGCCTGATAGACTGCGTTGGCTTTATGGTTGAAGGGGCTTCGGGGCATGTTGAAAAGGATAAAGAGAGAATGGTAAAAACTCCCTGGTCACAGACGGAGATTCCGTTCACAAAGGCGGCAGAGATAGGAACTAAGAAGGTCATTGGAGAACATTCGACGATTGGAATTGTTGTGACGACAGATGGTTCTTTTTCTGATATTCCCAGAGAGAATTATATTCCGGCAGAGGAACGCACGGTTAAGGAACTGTCGGCTATAAATAAGCCTTTTATTGTACTGTTAAATAGCAGCAGACCGTTTTCTAAAGAAACACAGGAGCTTGCGCAGGAATTGACTGATAAATATAATGTTGCAGTGCTTCCGGTTAATTGCGACCAGTTAAAAAAAGAAGATATTTCTGCAATATTGGAAAGCGTACTTCTTGAATTTCCTGTTACGGAGCTTGATTTTTTTACACCGCAATGGATGGAAATGCTTCCTGAGGAGCATTGGCTGAAGGAAGAACTGATTGCAAAAACAATGGAGGTTTTGGAACCGGTAAGATGTATCAGGGATATTAAGAAGAATTTTCCGGAGGTTAAGGGAGAATATCTTGATAATATTTCAGTATCCGACATTAATATGTCAGACGGCAAAGTAAGACTTGATATTCAGATGAAGCCGCATATTTATTATGATGTGTTGAGCGAGCTTACGGGAACTAATATTAATAATGAATATGAATTGATTAATATTATCCGGGAGTTGTCTGCAAAGAAAAGTGAATTTGATAAAGTAGGAAATGCACTGGCTGAAGTGGGGGCAAGCGGTTTTGGTGTCGTAACGCCTGTAAGGGAAGAGATTGTGCTGGAAGACCCTGAGGTAATTAAAAACGGCAGTAAATACGGGGTGAAGATTAAGGCACAGGTGCCGTCGATTAATATGATTAAAACTAATATAAATGTTGAGATTGCTCCTATTGTGGGAACAAAGAATCAGGCTGATGACTTAATTTCGTACATAAAGGAAAATGCCAAAGATAATTCAGACGGAATCTGGGAAACTAATATATTTGGTAAGACTATACAACAGATTGTAGAGGACGGAATCCATGAGAAGACGCAGAATATAACGCCTGAGAGCATGGAAAAGATTTCTTCAACACTTGAAAAGGTGATGAATGAAAATTCAGGTCTGGTTTGTCTGATTGTATAATAAAATCTCTTTATAATGTGATGAAAATGTGGTATTATAAACGAGGTATGGCATTTGTTATGTCATACCTTGTTTACACAGGTGGAAGAAATACGTTCTCAAAATGGAGGTTTATAATGAAAAAAGTTGAAGATTATGTACGCAGTATTCCGGATTTCCCGGAAGAGGGGATTATTTTCAGGGACATAACGAGCGTTATACAGGATCCGCAGGGACTTAAGCTTGCTATTGACGGTATTCTTGATTTATTAAAGGACGTTGACTTTGATGTTGTTGTAGGTCCTGAATCAAGAGGATTTATATTTGGCGTGCCTGTTGCATATACTAAGGGTACAGGCTTTGTTCCTGTCAGAAAAAAGGGAAAGCTTCCTTGTGAGACGATATCTGAAAAATATGCGTTGGAATATGGTACGGCAGAGATAGAGATTCATAAGGACGCAATACAGCCGGGACAGAAAGTTGTAATTGTTGATGATTTAATTGCGACAGGAGGAACGACAAAAGCAGTCATTAATCTTATAGAGAGACTTGGCGGCGAAGTTGTAAAGGTTGTATTTCTTATGGAACTGGAAGGCCTTAAAGGAAGAGAAGCGTTAAAGGGTTATAATGTGGACTCGGTAATTAAATATCCGGGCAAATAAGGAGGAATTATGGGAACACCGCATAATAGTGCGCAAAAAGGTGATGTGGCAAAGACGGTTTTAATGCCGGGAGATCCGCTGCGTGCAAAATATATTGCAGAGAATTATTTGACGGACGTAAAGCAGTTTAATGAAGTCCGTAATATGTTTGGATATACAGGTCTTTATAATGGCAAAAAGATTTCTGTTATGGGCAGCGGTATGGGTATGCCGTCTATGGGAATATACAGTTATGAATTGTATACAAAATATGATGTTGATAATATTATAAGGATTGGTTCGGCGGGAGCATTGTCTGATGATATAGATGTGATGGATATTGTGGCAGCAATGGGTGCCTGTACGGATTCAAATTTTGCTTCGCAGTATATGCTGCCGGGAACTTTTGCACCGATAGCTGATTTCGGGCTGCTTAAAAGAACGGTCGAAGAGGCAGAAAAGAATAAGCTTAAAATTAAGGTCGGAAATATTGTTTCTTCTGATATTTTTTATAATGACAGCAATGAAGTTAATGATAAATGGAAGAAAATGAATGTTCTTGCGGTGGACATGGAGGCGGCAGCACTCTATATGAATGCGGCAAGATGCAATAAAAAAGCATTGTGTATTCTTACAATCAGTGATCATCTTTATAAAAACAAAAGCTTAAGTGCAGCAGAACGTCAGAATTCTTTTAATGAAATGATGAAACTGGCATTGGAAGTGGGGATAGGCTGATATGACATTTATAAATAGCGCACCGTTCTGGCTTATTGTAAGTTTTCTTGCAGTTGCGGTATATGTGGCAGTTGACAGTAAAAGAAAGCGTGCCGCAGGGCTTTTAAAAAAGCTTAAAAGCGGCTGGGGAAAGCCGTCTGAACGTAAATACGGCGAAGATGAATATGAGATTATTACCCATTATTATAAAGAGTTTTCCGAAAGTACAGGTTTGGGAATAGATGACATTACATGGAATGACCTGAACATGGACGGAATATTTAAACAGATGAATATTGCCAATTCTTCGGCGGGACAGGAATGTCTTTATAAGCTTTTGCGCTGTCCGGTAAAGGATATGGACAAGCTTAAAGAGATAGACAGCCTTGCAGAATATTTTTCTTCACACGAAAAAGAGCGCATTGAATTGCAAAAGGAATATGCTGAGCTTGGCTTTGTTAAATATCTTTCTTTAAGCGATTATATAGGTTTGCTTGTAGGCGTTGAGCAGGGCAGCAATCTTGTGCATATTTTGTCAATTTTGGGATTGGTAATATCATTTATAGTTTGTCTGGCAGTAGACCCGGTAATAGGTATTGGACTGATTGTTGCGGCTGTTACTTTTTCGATTATTACCTATTACAAATATAAAGCAAAGGTAGAGCATTTGTTTGTGTGTGTTGCTCATATCGTGAAGATGACATCGACGGCACGAAATATTGCAAAAAAGAAGTTTAAGGGACTTGAAAAGTATTCTGAGCATTTTGAAAAGCTGTGTGATGAATTTTCATCAGTGACAAAAAGTGCATGGATGCTTGAATCGGGAAATGTAAGCGGCTCACTTGCGGATATACTTTTAGATTATTTGAGAATGCTTACGCATATTGATTTGATTAAGTTCAACGGCATGGTGCGTGGTATAGGAAATAAGCAGAAAGAGGTATATGAACTTTATGAGACGATGGGACTTGTGGAGGCATGTATTTCAATAGCATCATTTCGTCAAATGCTGCCATATTGGTCAAAACCGGTATTTCATTCGGGGACTAATAAGGTGATCTCATTGCAGGAGGGTTTTCACCCGTTAATTAAAGAGCCTGTTGCCAATTCAATATCAACGGACAGACATGTACTGCTCACAGGCTCAAATGCTTCGGGAAAATCAACATTTCTGCGTACTGTGGCGATTAATGCGGTGTTGTCCCAGACTATATATACGAGTGTATCAAAAAGTTATCAGGCACCATTTTTCAGAATTTATTCGTCAATGTCGCTTAAAGATGATTTGAGCAGTAGCAACAGCTATTATATTGTTGAGATTAAATCCTTAAAACGTATTCTTGACGCAGTAGAGAAGCCTGGGGAGCCGGTGCTGTGTTTTGTTGATGAGGTTCTGAGAGGAACTAATACAGTTGAGCGTATTGCTGCTTCTTCTGAGATTCTAAAGTCGCTTAAGGGAAAAAATGTTGTATGTTTTGCAGCAACGCATGATATTGAGCTTACTGCAATTTTAAAGAACTGTTATGATAACTATCATTTTCAGGAGGAAGTTACGGAAGATGATGTTAAGTTCAATTTCCGTCTGTTTAAAGGACCTGCAACGACAAGAAATGCGATAAAGCTGTTAAGCATTATCGGATATGATTCCAATATCATTAAAGAAGCAGAAAAACAGGCAGGTTACTTTATAGAAAATGGAATCTGGAAGATGTAACTAACAGTTCAGCTATACAAAAATAGGAATTTTTTTAGTTGAGAATCTTATAATAATATGATAAAATTATTAATCAGTTTTATAACGGAGGTGTGGTTATGGGAGCATTAGCAGGAGAAATCCTTTTTGAAGCAGCAAAATTCATTGTTATGATTATTTTACTTGTATGCGGCGTTATGATAGGCAGTAAGCTTCGTACACGTTCCGATGCAAAGAAAGCAGCTAAAAAAGAAGCAGAAGTTAAGATTACAGAGTAAATATTTTAATAATTATAAAGCTATAAAGGCTTTGACATTTAGGAGGATAAGAAAGTGCAGTACAGAGGCGTTAACGAGTTAAGAAGAATGTTTCTTGATTTTTTTGAAAGTAAGGAACACCTTAAAATGAAGAGTTTTTCACTCGTTCCACACAATGACAACAGTTTATTAATTATTAATTCAGGTATGGCTCCGTTGAAGCCGTATTTTACGGGACAGGAGATTCCGCCGAAGAGAAGAGTTACAACTTGTCAGAAGTGTATCAGAACAGGTGATATTGAAAATGTAGGTAAGACAGCGAGACATG
>JAGAJD010000127.1 GCA_017626275.1 Lachnospira sp. | reverse complement strand
CTACCATGTACGGATACACTTCTGAAAGATATTCCGTATCAAAATTGTACTGATAATACTGCCATGCATGGTCAAGCAGCCATATTCCGCCTGTCGGCCATAAACCTGCCGTTGCATTATCGATTGGCTGTGTTCCTCTCCACAAGTCAAAATTGTGGTGTGTAACCCATGGATCTCCCGGCTGATAAGTGTCATCGCCGCGTTCATTATAAATTGCATACTGGTTAGCCGCAGTTATTGAACCTGACTGCGCCAGCTCATCAAATGTATCGATAAGAGGACGCTCACATGTTGACAGACCTAACCCTTGGGCTGCCCAATAATTCATCTGTGTATTTATATTAACTGTATATTTTCCCTTCCATGAAGCAGATAATGCGGCATTCCACTTACCTGTAAGATTAAGCGGCTGTGATTCATAAATATCAATATCTTCCGATGTCTCTGCCTCTTCTCCGTCTCTTGAACCTGAGATAATCAGATATTTTCCATAGTTGAATTCAAGCACTGCGAGCTGATTATCACCTTCTGTATATGTAGAATATACATTTGAAGTCTTATGTGCATAATCAAGGTTAGAACCTGCTCCAACTGTAAATCCTGACTTACCGTTAATATCCTTTCTTACTCTCTCCTCTGTCGGTGTTGTAGAATAATCCACGCCGTTTGCATTTTCAAGATACAGTGAAGTCTCTGCAAATAACGGACAGAAGTCCTCTAAATGTCTCGCTTTAATTGTTTCATAAGTCTTTGACTGTATATTTTTTATGTACCTTGCACAGTCGCTTGCCGGCTTGGTATTATCAAGATTCAAATAATCCACATAATTTGATGCACCTACAACATAGATTACAGCCTCTTTGCCGCCTGTAACCGTAACAGTCGTATTGTCATCAGATACAGAAAATACCCCGTCACCGTCAAGAAGCATATGTGCCTCAAACTGAATAGCATTAATCTGTGACGGCACTGTCGAATTTTTATTTCCGTCGCTTACTGCTGCCGTCAGTTTTACCTCTTTATCACTTACCTTTTCATACTTATAGCGTCCCTCTGCATTATGATAAGAATGAAGCTGCGCACTAAAAGAAAGGTCTTTTGTTGAACTTATATGTGTCACCACTGCCTGATCAGGATAACTTGCAAATGTTTCTCTTGTAAAATGTGCATTTTCATAATCATAATCAACTGTCACAATACCCTTTGTCAAATCAAGGCTCTTTGTGTAATTTGATGTATTTTCATGCTTCTGTCCAAAATCAAGATAAACCTCGACAAAAGACTTGTAAGCATGCTGTGAAGACGGCTCGCCAAGTACCGTACTTTCAACCATACGCTCCATTGAATATCTGTACTGCACCGCTTCCTGCGTTTTAGAATTATCTATATTTAATGACTGATATGATATCGACATCTTTGAAAATTCAGGGTAAGCCTGACGAAATGCTTCATCTCCGACAATCGCATTTGCAGAACCTATTGCGGCAGGCGTACCGTCCTCATTTGCACCACGGTAAAATTTCCAACCGTCTGCAACACTTCCGCTTGTCTGATTCTTTGTACTAATTGTCGTGGCTTTTGTCGTATCATCAATATTAGTAATCGTGTTTCCGTTTTCATCTGTAATAGTACCATACGGAGAACCGTCCCATATAGTATCCTCATTAATCTGAATAACCTCTTTGTCTACACCTCCGGCAACCATACCTGCCATACGTCCGTTACCAACAGGATAGCTGTATGTCCAGAGATATTCTGAATAAGCCCAGTCGGTCAGAGTCTCTCCGCTCTTTCCGTACGGATTCTGATGTCCGCTTGAATTTTTGGAATTCGCATTAGGATTTACCTCTGCGAGATTGCCATACGTTGTTGCTGCTGTTTCGCCAAGCACCTCTTCCACACAAGTATCCGTCCACAAGGTTGTCTGTGCGTCAAATTTTTTCAACCCATTTTCAGCACCCTGACTTACAGACGGAAATGAAATAGAACCGGCTAACAGCGTTATTGCTGCTGCCATACTAAATACCCTCTTTCCTCTTTTCATGTACTCTCCTCCAAAATTATATACATTTCTAAGCGATTAATCACTTATTTTTATTATATTATTTTTCTACATTAAATAAAATATATATCTGCGACAAACGCACACATTTATGTCGCATTTTTACATTTCTTATGTTAAAATTAGTTATATATTTTTAAGGAATTGATTGCGATGAAAGATTTATGTATTGAATTTAAAATTGATGATGTAAAATTTGTTGTGACAAGTATATCCAATGAGCTTATTACCTCCACTTATCCAAAGCACTGTCACAGCAAAAACAGTTATGAAATCCACTATATTCCGTCCGGTTACGGCAGCGTCATTGTAGATGATATTTCATACGAAATCGGGCCTAATACACTTTACACAACAGGGCCGAGAGTTTTTCACGAACAAATCCCAAATCAGGACGAGCCGATGTCTGAATACGGAATTAATTTTGATGTGTTTTTTAAAAGTGAAAAGGTTAAAAAAAGCAGTGCAGTTCACACATTTTTATCCAACACCTTCTGGTTCGGACAGGACAACCAGAATTTGATTATTATTTTCAAACAAATATTTGAAGAACTCTCAAACCGGTTTACAGGCTACACTTATAATCTTGAAGCGCTATGCAAAATGCTGTTGGTTCTGATTATCAGAAATTACGAAGATTCCTCACGCAGCTTTAGTATTTTGCCTGAATTTTCCCTGAATACGGCAAGAAATCTTATAATTGAGAACGCCTTTTTATATGATTACAGCTCTATTACTTTAGATTTGCTCTCGGAAAGAATCGGATTAAGCAAACGGCAGACTGAACGGCTGTTAAAGGAACAGTACGGAAAAACTTTTTTACAAAAACGAACTGAAGCGAGAATGTCCGCTGCAATTATACTCCTGGAAGCCAAAAAACCAATTCGTGAAATTGCTGAAATTCTCGGCTACTCATCATGCGAACATTTCAGCAATTCATTTAAGCAATTTTACGGAAGTTCGCCTAAAAATTACGCTAAAGGTATAAATTAAAGTTTGCCCCTGACCGGCGGACAACAAAAACGGGAGCGTTACGGCAGTCCCAAAAACACTGCCAAAACACTCCCGCATATTAATCACGCTTTAATTATTATCTCTGCACATCAAAAGAAGCATTATTCATAAGCTTCTTAATCTGCTCAACGCTTGTAATGTTCGTATCACCACGGATAGCATGCTTCATTACTGAAGAAGCCACCGCAAAATTGACTACGTCCTCCGGCTCCATATTTTCCATCAACGCATAGATAAGACCTGATGAAAATGCGTCACCGCCGCCAACTCTGTCAACGATATCAAAATTAATCGTTTTACTCTCGTAGGTTTCTCCATTTGTATAGAAAAATGCTTTAAGCGAGTTATTGCTTCCTGAATGTACATAACGGACAGTTCTTGCAATCGCTTTCATATGATACTGCTTATCAATCGCCTTAAATACTCTGTCCATATCCTTAAATGAAGGATCCATTGTGAGTCCGTCCTTTACGTCTGTTCCGTCCTCATTGTATACATGAATAGGCTCAATACCTATAAGTACGTCTACATACGGAAGATATTTGCTAAGTACATCTCTTGCCGTCTCAAATGACCACAGTGTACTTCTGAAATTCGGGTCAAAGCTTACCGTAAGGCCAAGCTTCTTTGCCGCCTTTACCGCTCTGTCTATAAGACGACGGCAGTTATATGACAATGCCGGTGTAATTCCGCTTAAATGCAGCCAGTCATAATCCTTTAATATATCCTCAAAGTCAACATCTTTATAGTCATATTCCGCAAATGCTGAATTACCTCTGTCATAAATAACCTGCGAAGCTCTTACTGCAACACCCTCTTCAAGGTAGTACAGTCCCATTCTTCCATCTGCCTTGATAATATGCTTCGTGTGTACATCATTTGCCTTAAGATAATTAATTGTAGACTTACCTAAATCAGTATTAGGAAGTACCGTAAAAAATGTACTGTCTACTCCAAGATTGGCTAATGACACAGCAACGTTAGCTTCTGCTCCACCATAATTTACAATAAAATCATGCGTTGTAACAATTTTCTCATAATTTGGCGGAGATAATCTTAACATAAGTTCTCCTATTGCTATAAATTTCATGTTGTCTCCTTCTCTATAAATCTCACTGTCGTATAAATTCTGATAATACATTTTAATGATACTACTTATTCATATAAAATGCAAATATATTCTTATGTTAAATCAACTCAAGAATATGTTTTTATTCCACTTGACATTTTCCGGGAAACCCACCACAATAATAAAATAAAGAATAAAAAAGCTAATTACAGCATATCCGGAATTCAAAAAAATGTACGAAGAAATCTACATGATGTGCAGAAATGTGGAGAAGGTTATGGAAATGTTTTCAAAGGAATTGTTAGAATTGGATAAAAACACAGTGCAGTACATGATAGATGAAATGCAGGAGACCATTGACAATCAACAAAGCCAGTTGAAAGAAACACAAAACCTGTTGGAAGAAAAGCAGAACCAGTT
>JAGAJD010000126.1 GCA_017626275.1 Lachnospira sp. | reverse complement strand
TATATCATAATAAGAATCTTGTCAAAAACTTTTAAATTACCACTATCCCAGCACGCGCTTTGCAATGTCAACAGATTCTTTTGCGTCCTTTGAATAGAAATCCGCATGAATTTCTTTTGCATATTCAGGCGTAAGCACAGCACCGCCAACCATAATCTTACAATCAAGATTATTTTCGTGAATCAGCTCTATCGTCTCTTTCATTGACACAAGCGTTGTAGTCATCAATGCCGACAAGCCGACAAGCTTAACATCATTTTCTCTCACTGCGTCCACAACTGCCTGATAGTCAACATCTTTTCCGAGGTCTATAACCTCATAGCCGTAATTTTCAAGCAGAACCTTAACGATATTTTTACCTATATCGTGAATGTCTCCCTTTACAGTCGCAATAACTATCTTTCCTTTGCTTACAGGTGCAGCATTATTCTTAACCATATACTCACGTATTACCTCAAATGCCGCCTGTGCAACAGAAGCCGCCATAATAAGCTGCGGAAGAAACAGAGTTCCTTTTTCAAAATCTTCTCCAATCTTATCAAGAGCCGGAATAAGAATATCATTGACAATCTCCATAGAATCCATGGTCTGCAATAATTCTCTGGTAAGTGACGCACCTTCATTTTTTAAGCCTGTGTACACTGCATTATATAACTGCTCCTTCGGACTGCGTATACCCTGCTCCCCTGCTGCCGGAGAACCAGCTCCTCCTGCCGCCTGTAAATCTGAATGATTACTGCCTTTAGACGTCTGCTGTGCAGCAGGATTAATCTTTTCAACCTTTGTCAAAGACGCATATGCCTTAATATAATCAAGAGAGTTTTTATCAATATTTGCAAGCAGCTTATAAGCCCGAACAGCCCCCGTCATCTCCGGTATATTCGGATTAATAATCGGCAGGTCTAAGCCGTTTTGCAGTGCCATTGTAAGGAAAATGTGGTTTACAAGCACGCGGTTTGGCAGTCCGAACGAAATGTTAGACACACCTAACACGGTCTTTAAGCCCAGTTCCGTCTTAACCCTGCGCACTGCCTCAAGCGTCTCAAGTACCCCCTCCTGCTCGGCAGAAGCCGTAAGTGTGAGACAGTCAATATAAATATCCTCTCTCGGTATTCCAAGTGCCAATGCCCTGTCTAAAATTCTTTGCGCAATCTTAAATCTGTCCTCCGCCTTTTTAGGGATTCCATTTTCATCAAGCGTAAGACCTACCACTGCCGCACCGTATTTTTTCACAAGCGGAAGTACGGTATCGAGTGATTTTTCCTCACCGTTTACGGAATTTACAATCGGCTTTCCGTTGTACACACGAAGTGCAGCTTCCAAAACCTCCGGTATCGTTGAATCAATCTGAAGCGGTACATCGACAATCGCCTGAATAGACTTAACCGCCGTAATCATCATTTTCTTTTCGTCAATTCCCGGAAGTCCGACATTAACGTCCAATATATCCGCTCCGGCATTAATCTGCTCCAATGCCTGATTTAAAATGTAGTCCATATCATTGCGAAGCAGTGCCTCTTTGAAAAGCTTTTTGCCTGTCGGATTGATGCGCTCACCGATAATTCTAGGCTCAGTAATCGTTACTGCCTTAGTTGCAGAACATACTGCTGCCGGAATCGTTTTTTCTACGTCAAAACCGCTGTTTCCATTAGCCTTTAACATTTCCGACAAACATTTTATAAATTCAGGATTTGTTCCGCAGCAGCCGCCAAATACCTTAATCCCGTATTTTCTAAGCTCTTTCATCATATCCGCAAATTCCTGCGCAGATACGTTATACTCATTGGTCACGGGATCAGGAAGTCCTGCATTTGGCTTTACAACAATAGGAAGTCTTGTCCACTTGGAAAGCTCCTTAACCACAGGCTCTAATTCCGCAGGTCCAAGTGAACAGTTGACACCGAGAGCGTCAACTCCAAGCCCTGAAAGCGTCAAAGCCATAGAAGGAATACCGCAGCCCGTAAATGTACGCTGGTTAATTTCAAAAGTCATTGTGCAGACTATCGGCAAATCGGAATGTTCCTTTGCAGCAAGCACAGCCGCCTTACACTCAAGCAGATCAGTCATAGTCTCAAATACGACTAAATCCGCACCTGCCTCACTTCCCGCCTTTACAATCTCCTCATACATTTCATATGCCTCTTCAAAGGAAAGCGTTCCTGTTGGCTCAAGAAGCTGCCCGATAGGACCTATATCAAGTGCTACCAGTGCTTCGGGCTTGACATTAGCACATGCTTTTTTTGCATTATTAACGGATGCTTTTACAATTTCTTCGACTGAATATCCGCAGCCCTCAAGCTTATATCTGTTGGCTCCGAACGTATTTGCATAAACAACATCTGAACCCGCCTTAAGATATTTTTCATGAATTTCAATTAACAGCTCAGGTCTTGTAATACTTAATGTTTCAGGCGTCTCTCCCATCTTCATTCCGGCTGCCTGAAGCATTGTTCCCATAGCTCCGTCAAACACAACATATTCCTTTTGCAGTAACTCCGTAAATTTCTTACCCATTGCAACGTCCACCTTTCACTCTGAATTGGCATTTTTCTCTTAAATTACATGTCTGACAGCCTCTCGCCTGACCTGTAATCTGTGTTTCTGATAATCCTATAACAGCCGTAACCGACTTAGTCGGAATCAGCATACTCGACTCGCTGACATTAAGTCCGATAAGCCTCTGTGCATTAAGAAGCTTCAGAAAATCCTTCTGCTGCTCAATCGGCAAATCACCGTATCCCAGTCCGAACCTGAATGTCTGATAATAATTCTGATACTTATTTTTAATTATTTGTTCAAATTTATCACAAACCTGTTCTACCGCCACACTTGCGAGACTGTCTGTGACAACCGCTTTCGTTATATCGCTTACCTGCGCTCTTCTTAAGAGTACATCAATCCCGGCTGAAACGGTTGCCGCAAAAAACACTGCCTTTTTACAGCCTTTCAAATGTTTCTTTATATCTTCTCCGTAAAGAATAAAATCCGTACCGACTGCTTTAACACCGTTATCAAATTCTTCAACTTCAAATATCCCGTATACATATCGTGGATGTGCCGCCGCCAG
>JAGAJD010000125.1 GCA_017626275.1 Lachnospira sp. | reverse complement strand
TTCGTCAGTAGAATTGGACTTACGAACAAGCGCCCTCTTATAACGATATGTAATATACTTTCTTGCCACTGCAAACGCTCTCAGATTCATAATCTGATTCTCTACCAAATCCTGTATCTCTTCAACGCTCAGCGAACGGTTCATTTCCTGACATATCTGCTCAACATTGGAGGAAATAATTTCTATCTGCTCATCAGAAAGTCTCTCACTGTGAACGACCTCTTTATTTGCCTTTGATACTGCCGCCATAATCTTTGCAATATCAAACGTAACTTCTGTTCCGCTTCTCTTAATAATCTTCATTTCTTCAACTCCTTAAAAGACCCTCGATTAGAACAAAGCGGACAACGCCGCTTTAACTTAAAAAATCTTGCCTGTTTCTCACAGGCAAGATGAATTATACAATATATAGCGTACTAAGTCAATCCGAACACACAATATATAGTTATAAAATAGTTGCTTCCGACATACTCAATACAGTTGAAAATATAATGGCACAGTCAATTTCATAATCCGCCCATCGTGCCGATTCTCTGCACTTATTAAATGTAACCAGTCCTTTAATATTATCACGTGTCCCGATAATACACTGCAAAGTTGAAAACACTCCTCTTTGCTGCATTAAGTTACAGAAATCAGGTGCTTCATTTTCAAGATTATATATATAACCGCTCTGCATATACGTATTTCCTTCCAAAAGCTTTTGGTACTCTTGTGTATTAACATACTGCGCATTTTCAGAATGTGGCTGCTCAAGACCAATATTATATACTCTTTTTAAATCACTTCCATAGTAAACATTAATACTGTCAAGCTTAAAAGCACTCAGCATATGCCTTGTCATCTCTATAACAGCCGCATCTTTATCAATCTGGATTTTCTTCATAAAACCGGATATAGCCTTAAGCTCACATATTTCCCTGCCGTTTGCCATATTGCTGGCAGATTTATTCAGGAACTCAACATATGATTCCCTGTGAAGCTCATCTCTGAAAAATACATATCTGTCTCTGCCCTTTTCTTTGGCTATATACAGACAATAGTCGGCTTTTTTAAACAAATCCTCAAATTCCGTTCCGTTATTCGGTGCAAACGACGCTCCGATAGAGCATGTGACCATAAAATCTTCAAAGTCATCTGCGAACTCCCACTTAATCTGGGTACGGATTGCCCTTAGCATACCTCTTAAAATCTGGTCATCATTAATCTGGTCAAGCACTATCATAAACTCGTCGCCGCCGATTCTTCCCACTACTCCGTTATCTCCAACAACCTCTTTAAGCTTATATCCTACTCTTGCCAAAACCTTATCGCCATATAAATGTCCATAAGTGTCATTGACAGACTTAAAATGGTCAACATCAAGAATAACCAGCGTTATGCGGTTTTTCTTTCTCTCTCTTAATACCTTCTTGGCATATTCAGTAATTGTCTTTTTATTATAAACCTTTGTAAGCGAATCATAATGCAGTTCATCTTCAATCTCTATTACCTTCTGCTGTGAGGCCGTACCTTCAGGTATTATTCTTCCTGTCATTAACTTCTCATGTCCGCTTCCGTTAAACATAGTTCCGCAGAATCTGAGCGGCTCCATAACACCGTTCTGTGTACGCATACTGGAATTAATCTTAATCGAAAAACTCTGCTCATATGACTTTATGGCACTTATCATTGTAATAAACACTGAATAATCTTCCTGCGCAATAAAGCCCTTATCAAGCATCTCCTGCTTCCATTCATCTATATCCATATTATAGACCAGTACTTTCTGATACTGCTCATAGCGGAACACACTGAACATATTATCCGCCCTGTTATATAAAAACGCATATTCTTCAGTCATGCCAAGAAACATGCGCAGCTTTGATACATCTGACATCAGATTTTCATTAATTGATTCCAGACTCTCTATGTCAACCAATTCCAAATCAACATTTGTATCGCCATCTATTCCTTTTTTCTTGGAAAGCAGTCTGAGCAGATTATATCTGTAACTTCCATCCTTAAACCTGAAACGAAAAACCTGCTGTGCAGGATTTTCACCCGAATAGTCTTTAATAAACTGCTCCAATGACTCAACCTCTTCAGGATATACAAAATCCGTCAGCACATAAAAATGTTCAAACTCAAAATAGTCCGTAAATGCCTTGCTTGTAACAAACGCTCTGTATTTACTGTCAATGGCAGCACGTCTTTTTGAGAGTCTGTGCATTTTCTCATATTCAAGAACACTTTTCGATGTTTGCATATCTTTTACTCCTTTTAATCACGTTCATCAATAAGCACAAAATATATAAGATAATTATACTCTATACAGTAAATTTAGACAAGCAATTTTCTATTAGAATCGTCAATTACGGAATTTTATACATTTTCTCTTTCATGGCAGGATAAATAAACAATCTGAAAATCCTTTGCAAGTCCTTCCAGCAATCCAAATGCTTTTCTTTTCATTTCGCTATCCATGCTTACAAACGGATCATCTAACACAATAAGCGGTTTTTCATCTGCAAAAAGCTTTTCGGTAAATGCCATTCTCTCACACAGCCAGATAATATCCTTAATTCCGCTGCTGTAATAATCCAGCTTTCTGTATATGCCGTTTTCAAGAAGCTCGATTCCGTAATCAGCGTCCAGCCTCACTTTTTCCGCAAGTAAACTGTCAAATTCTTTCAAATACCTGTAAAAAGCAGTTGAAATCCCGTCCAGCAGATTTGCCGTATAACAGGTTCTTGCCTTAACAAGATATTCCTTTGTCTGCATAAGCAGTAATGCACGCTGCTCTATCTTTGTCTTTCTCTCCTTTACCTGCACAAGTTTTTTATTAGTCTCATCTAACTGAAGTTCAAGTCTTTCAGACTCTTTTTTTAACATTTTTTCGACATGGTCGCTTTTTAATTCCTGCATATGCTTTTGCGCCGCTTCATATGCCTCCTCTTTTTCCGATAAATACTTATATTCCCTTGCATTTTCTGCTTCTTTCTGCTGTGCCTTAAAAAGTCTTCTTCTGCGCAAGGTCACTGCCATTACCGTAGCAAATACCACCACCGGTATAATCCACACCACATATTTCATGCTTTTTTGCATAACCACTGACGGCAAAATTATAGAAGCAACAACAATAACGCAGGCAGCTATATAAATTAACGACCGCTTATCATTCTTATAAGATTTTATATCCGCCTGCTCTGTATCAGGCATACCGGCAGCAAAATAATCATCAAGCTCACACAGCCTTTCCTTTTCCTCCTCTGACAGACTAAGACCGCTTAAATCCATTTTCTTATTTTGTTCTTCTTCTGAAAATATATTCTCAAGTTCTTCTCTCTTTTCTTTCAATTCTGATTTAAGCTTCCACTCCTGCATGGACAACATACTGATTTCTTTTTCCAACTGCGCAAGCTCGCCTCTATTTCCTGTCTTTACATACTGCTTATATTCGTCTTCCAATAACTCAATGGCTCTCTTTGACTTCTCCATCCCCGAAAAATCAGCCATATTTGCAAGCTGTGATGTCATGCTTTCATTTACCTGAACCTGCATATACTTCCAATTCACAAATGCTGTCGCAGAATAAGCCTCCTTATCCACACCGAATAATTCAAAGCCTATGTTTTCAGAATAATCATTGCTGCAAAGCCCCGTATCCAAGTCCGTCAGCCTGAATGTGTCCTCACGCTCTTTTTCACCGAAGGTACGCTCAAGACGATAGCTTTTGTCTTTGACAGAAAAGCATATATAGCCGCCCCATACTCCGCCCTGCCACGGCTTGTAACGCCTGCGCTCCGCATTTTCAAGGTTCTTTCTCGTCCTGTCTGCCGCCATTCCGTAAAACATTGCCCTTATGAATGCAGCAAATGTACTTTTTCCGGTGCCATTTTTATTATATACAACCGAAAGTCCCGGCTCCGGCTGATATCTGTATTCATGCAGCACGCCGAAATTTTCAACAAAACACTCGTGTATCTTCAATCTAACCTCCCACGCAGAGCCTTTAATCCGTACGCGATAATTTCCCGCTTTCTTACGTCATCTTCACGGCTTTGCTCAACAATCCTTACAAAATGCTTCTCAAAATCCGTATACTCTGCGCTCTCCTCTGCTCTTGTTTCATCTTTTATATTTACAATATAATACATATCTTCAAGAATTGCCTGAATATGCTCTAAATCCCACTCGGCATTATCAGGCTTAGTACCTGCAATTCTCACCCTTAACATATCTTTCTGTCCGGCACACTCACAGGCTTTGACTTTAATTTCATTCAGCAATTCCGGCGCTGATGCAATACGGCTTACATCTATAACAATTTCATATGCCGTTCTCTTTGCAAATGGAACAAACTGTGCAGAAACTTTATGGTCTGAATTTGTCTCTATAAGCACAAAGCCTTTCTTTCCACATTCATCAAAGCCCCTTGCCTCAAGACAACCACAATAGCAATACTCCCCACGTGCATCAAGCCGTCCTCTGCTATATTTATGAATATGTCCCATAGCCATATAATCAATATTCCTGCCTGCATATTCACGGGCATTTTCAAGCTGTCCGTGAAGCATCACAATATTTATATCCTGCTCTTTCAGTCTTAACTTTTCAGTAATATCCATTCGGTTCAGCCCTGTAATAACAACATTTCCATAACGGTACGATTTCCCTATTCCCGGAAACAGCTTTACATTATCAAGCTTTTCAAGCTCACGTACAAACAACTCCTCATCATGATTGCCGCACAGATACAAAAAATCAATCTGCGCATGCTCCTTAATCACGGCCGTTAGTTCATCTTTAGTCGAATCCGATATCTCCTGCGTATCAAATAAATCTCCCGCAATAAGAATCACGCGGACACCGTTTTCCTTCGCATATTCAACCATTCTCACAAATGTCAAAAGCAGTTCTCTTTTTCTGTTCTGTGCTTTTTCCGGTGTTAAATGCGTATTCATCGCAGAATCCAAATGAACATCGCTACAATGAATTATTTTCATTTTTTCTCTTTATTACCTTTCTATTTTTTCACAAATAATCCTTTAGTACCATTTCTTTATATTGTATTTTATTTTTGAATTAACCATGCTATAATACAACATATTGTATTTCTTATTATTTATTGCTTAGGAGGTTTTTACCGAAATGGAACGTGTAAAGTACAATAGGGTTGAGGTATTTCATGGGGACAGCACCAAAAAATTTCCTGTATACGAGATTTATCTTGATGGTGTTATCGTAACAAAGGTGTCTTCTGAATCTGAAGCACTTGAAATGGTATCCCGCTGGCAGGAAATTTACAAATAAATGCCATTTGTTTTTAAAGCCTGAATGAACTCACACTTCATTCAGGCTTTTTCCTACTTAATCTTTTTTACAATACGCTCCATGCACTCTTTTTCCGCAAGCACCTTGATATGGTCATACTCATGGAAAATGTAATCTGCCGAAGGCATAATAATAGTTTCCTCCCCTGTCACTATACCTATGATATTGACATTATATTCAGCACGTACATTTACTTCCTTTATACTCTTACCAACCCAGCTTTCAACAATCGGAATCTCATAGATTGAATACTCATCTGTAAGCTTGATATAGTCAAATACATGATTCGCACTGCACTTTGCCGCAAGATTATATGCCACATCTCTGTCAGGATAAAGCACCTCATCTGCACCGTTCTTCAACAAAAACTTTGCCTGAATATCACGGCTTGCCATACTGATTACATACTTTCCACCCAGTTCCTTTACAAGACTTGTAACCTCAAGACTATTCTGGAAATTCTCCGCAATACAAACGATAATAAGGTCAAAATTACGAAGCCCCAGACTTTTAAGGACTTCAGGATTCGTGCAGTCGCCAACTCTCGCACTTGTAACCTTGGAAAACATATCACGTATATGATCCTCATTTACATCAATAATCATAACCTCATTATCAAGCTCTATAAGCTTATTTACAAGATGATGTCCAAATTTGCCCATTCCGATAACTAATATTGATTTCATTTTTACACTTCTCCTAACCTACATTAATTCTTTCTTCAGGATACCGCACCGGTGCACTCTCCCTCTTATATGTAAAACTGAGTGCAAATGTCATGCTTCCGATTCTTCCACAGTACATAAGCAGAATAATTACAAGCTGTGACAGCTCATTAAGCTGTCTTGTAATTCCGGTTGACAACCCTACTGTTCCAATCGCAGAAAATACCTCAAGCATTAAATCTTCAATAACAAATTCCCCGGTTGCACTTATAACCACCATTGCCAAAATCGCCAAAAACAGATTCAACCCAAAAACCATGCTTGATTTTTTAATATCTTCATCGCCGACTCTTCTTCCGAATATATTACAGCCTGATGAATTTCTTAAATTAGACCAGATATACACAATCATTACCAACAGCGTCGTAGTCTTGACTCCGCCTGCGGTAGAGCCCGGACTTCCCCCGATAAACATTAAAATTATCGTAAGAAGCTTAGACGGCTGCGTCATTCCCGCAAGGTCAATCGTATTATAACCTGCAGTTCTTGCCGTAACCGACGCAAACAGCGATGTAATTCCCTGCTCATAAACATTCATTCCCTGCATAAGATTATCTCTCTCAAACAGCCAGTAAAGCACCGCACCGCCAAAAATAAGAATTG
Source organism: Lachnospira sp. (assembly GCA_017626275.1). Taxonomy (GTDB): domain Bacteria; phylum Bacillota; class Clostridia; order Lachnospirales; family Lachnospiraceae; genus Lachnospira. The sequence goes on along the minus strand of JAGAJD010000125.1, from coordinate 1,279 downwards.
TTGTCATGAGCAATACCATCTTTGCATGCAGACTGTATTTTTTAAAATGAAATCTGTTAATCTTTATCTCTTCCCAAACGATAAAGCCTAAACCGCCGAGTATAATAAGCAGCATAACAGTAATATTTACAACGGGATCACTGTAATATCTTGTAAGCGAACTGTATTCTTCATACCTTCCCATCAAGTCAAAACCGGCATTGCAAAATGCTGAAACAGAATGGAACAATCCGTTATACAACCCCTCAAGTATTCCCATTGACGGAATAAATCTTATGGATAAAATAACAGCTCCTATTCCCTCCATAACAAAAGTTCCCTTTACTATATTTTTTACAAGCTTGACAACGCCCGACAGCTGCATGGCACTTACACTTTCCTGTATAAGATTTCTCCTTTCAAGTCCAATCTTCTGCCTTAAAAACATCGAAAGCAGAACTCCGAGCGTTATAAATCCCAAACCACCAATCTGAATCATGATAAGAATTATAACCTGTCCAAAAATATTCCAGTACCGGTATGTATCTACCACCACAAGTCCTGTAACACAGGTTGCACTTGTCGCTGTAAATAATGCACTGAGCGGATTCGTCCACTCTCCGCTTCTGCTTGATATAGGGAGGGTCAATAGCACTGTTCCCACAGCAATCACAATCAAAAAACCCAGCAGCATAATACGTGAGTGTGACATATGCTGTGGTCTGCTGTTCTTTTTCATATAAACTGCCTTTCTTAAAATAAACTCTCAATCTGACCGGGTGTATCTGCTAAAAACAGAGGCTTCATCTTCTCCAATACCTCTCTTTTGCGGAATCCCCAGCTAACCAACACACAATCTATCCCTGCATTATCTGCCGTCATTTTATCAACCTCTGAATCACCTATATAAAGGGTGTCTGCTTTCTGTGCATGTAATTCTTCCATTGCCTTAAGAACCGTATCAGGTGCCGGTTTTTTTCGTGTAGTATCGTTTTGCCCCACCGCCACCGTAATATAATCTCCAAAAAACTCTCTGTTCAGCTCTAAAACTGCATTTTCATTCTTATTGGAAACTATTGCGATATTGCAGCCCTTTCGCTTAAGCACTGAAATCAGCTCCAAAATCCCTTTATACGGTCTCGTTTTATTATGACAGTTCTTTTCATAATGCCCGCAAAATGTTTTATATATATCTTCATAATGAGGATTTGACACACCTCTGGGAACAGCCCGCTCCAAAAGCTTTCTGATTCCGTTCCCCACAAAACTCTTTATGGTTTCTATATCGTATTCCCCATAT
>JAGAJD010000124.1 GCA_017626275.1 Lachnospira sp. | reverse complement strand
ATTGGGTTAGAGAAATTGTTGCGGAATCGGGAAATATCGGAAGTGATGTTTCCTTTGCAAATATTTTTCTGCTGCGGCATAAATATGATACACAGATTTGTTCATACAGGGATTTTTTTATAAGACATTATAACGGCGTGAACGGAAGGAAAGGGTACACATTTCCGCTCGGCAGGGGGAATCTTGAAAAAGCATTGGAGGAAATTCATGCGGATTCGGAAAAGAGAAGAGAGCAGCTATCATTTTGTCTGATTACGGAAGAACAGAAAAATCTGCTTGAAGAAATGTATGCGGGAAAATTCACATTTGAAAGCACGCAGGGAGACAGCGATTATATATATTCTCAGACGGAGCTTGCCTCTTTAAGCGGCAGGGCATTTCATAAAAAGAAAAATCATGTCTCCAAATTTTTAAGAACATATCCCGATTACAGATTTGAGCAGCTTGGAGCCGGAAACTGGGAAGATGCGCGTCTTGTAGAAGACATATGGTATTATGAGCATATGCAGGAGGAAGATGCATCGCAGCTTAAGGAATATGCTGCGATTAAAGAAGCACTTGAATATTTTGAGCAGCTTGAGCTTTCGGGTGGGATTCTCTATGTGAATGATACGCCTGCGGCAATGACGATAGCATCTAAGATAAACGCAGATACATGGGACATACATTTTGAAAAAGCCATAGGCGAAAGTGCTTTAAACGGAGCATACGCAGCGATTAATAAAATGTTTGCAGAAACGCTTTCGGGCAGCAGGTGGATTAACAGGGAAGAGGATATAGGAATAGAGGGATTGAGAAAGGCAAAAATGTCTTATCACCCGAAAATACTTTTAAAAAAGTATAATGCAAAATGGATTGGGTAAAACATACATGAGAAAGGGTGAAAATTATGCTTTCTAAGGTTTTGGATAAAAGTACATGTGCAGACTGTCGTTTTTGCTGTTCATTTAGAAGATGCAGCTTGTGGGAGACACCGTTGTTTCCGGAGGAGACAATGAACCGTCTGTCAGAGGCAGACAGGGGAGCCGTTTTTGTTAAACATGAGAATGACGGAAAAATTTACGGACAGATGGATTTGACAGGCTGTTACAGAACACAGGATTCAGAGGAGGAGGCACCATGCGCTTTTCTTGATCCTGACAAGGGTTGTATGCTTAGTGATGAAGATAAACCGTTTGACTGTAAAATATGGCCACTGCGAATTATGAAGAAGAGTGGGGATAATAAATGTGTTATCGCGCTCACGCCGACATGTCCGGCAATAAATAAAGTACCGTTAGAGAAGATGAAGGAACTTGTTCAGGAAGAGCTTGGCGAAAAAATTTATGCTTATGCCAAAGAACATCCGTACATTGTGAAGGAATACAGAGAGGGTTTTCCGGTGCTAATGGAAAAAAATTAAAAAATTTAAAAAAGTACTTGCATTTTGTAAAATGGTGTTATATAATACATTTTGTCGTTACGACATTGGGCTTTCGCCAAATGGTAAGGCACTGGATTCTGATTCCAGCATTCTGGGGGTTCGAGTCCCTCAAGCCCAGTTAAGATTCCCTCGCATTTATGCGGGGGTTTTTTGCTATATAGAGTTTAAAAGAAGTTTTCAGATAGATTGATGAAAGGAAATTTGAGTATGATAGAGTTAGGAAAGGTACAATGCCTTAATGTGGTTAAAATAGTAGATTTTGGAGTTTATCTGGGAACAAAAGATGAAAAGGTACTTTTGCCGAAGAAACAGGTTCCGTCAGATATAGAGGCTGGCGATGCGTTATCGGTGTTTGTATATAGAGATTCGAGCGACAGACTTATTGCAACTACAAGACTGCCAAAGATTGAACTTGGAAAAACGGCAGTGCTTAAGGTGTCACAGATTGGAAAAATCGGTGCTTTTTTGGACTGGGGACTTGAAAAAGATTTATTTCTTCCTTTTAAAGAGCAGACAACTCATGTGCAGGAGGGCGATTCATGTCTTGTTGCACTTTACATCGATAAAAGCAACAGACTTGCGGCAACCATGCGTGTATATGATTATCTGACATGTGAAAGTCCGTATGTAAAGGACAGCGCAGTGCAGGGAACAGTAATTGAGATAAATCCTGATTACGGCGTGTATGTGGCGGTGGACAATCAGTATTTTGGTATGATTCCAAAGAATGAAGTATTTGGACAGATTAAAATCGGTGATGTCGTTTACGGAAGAGTTTCAAAGGTAAGAGATGACGGAAAACTGACAATAAGCCTTAAGCAGAAAGCTTATATACAGATGGATGAGGATTCACGTATTATATATGAAGAGATTGTAAAAAGAGGCGGAAGTCTTCCGTTTACAGATAAAGCTTCACCTGATATAATTAAAGCTGAATTTCAGATGAGCAAAAATGCCTTTAAAAGAGCTGTCGGCAGACTTCTCAAAGAGGGCAGAATTGAAATTACAGACGGCTGTATTAAGCAAAAATAATATAAATTGCGCAAAGCCGCTGAAGCGGCAGAATGGAGGATATTATGCAGAAAGTAATAAGTACAGACAGAGCACCGGGAGCTATCGGACCATATTCACAGGCGATAGAGATTAACAACATGGTATATACATCAGGTGTAATTCCTGTTGATCCGGCAACGGGTGCGATTGCAGATACTGTTGAGGAGCAGGCAGAGCAGGCGTTTAAGAATCTCTGCAATCTTGTTGAAGACTCAGGTTCTAAGGTTGAAAACATCGTAAAGACAACAGTGTTTATCAAGGAAATGAACGATTTCGGCAAAATTAATGAAATTTACAAGAAATATTTTAAGGAGCCGTTTCCGGCACGTTCATGCGTAGAGGTTGCAAGGCTTCCTAAAGATGTTTTACTGGAAGTGGAAGCAATAGCGTGGAAGTAATCTATGTGCAGACGAATTAACATATTTATTCCGATTTTATTTATAAGTTATGTCGTTATGTCGATGCTTATAGGTACGATAATAGGAGTTACGGGAATTAATCTGCCATTGTGGGTTAATTATATTCTCGGTGAAGTGCTGATCGTGCTTCCGGCAGTTGTATATGTAATTCTTTTTAAGATTAACATAATAAAATGCATGCCGTACAGAAAACTTAAGGTTACTGACGGAGTATTATCACTGCTTATCGGGTATGCACTGATTCCGCTTATACTGTTTGTCAGCAATCTGACGACGTTGTTTTCCACAAATTATCTGCAGGATTCAATGTCGGAATTGACAAGCTATCCGTTTTTGGTGCAGCTTTTTCTGATTGCGGTTGTGCCGGCAGTTGTGGAAGAATTTGTGTTCCGTGGACTGATTTATCATTCATATAGAAAGAACGGTATCCTGGGCGCGGCAGTTCTTAGTGCGGTGGTGTTTGGATTTATGCACCTTAATATAAATCAGTTAAGCTATGCTCTTATTATGGGGGTAGTGTTTGCCCTTATGGTTGAGGTTACAGGCTCTATGTATTCAGCTATGTTGGCACATT
>JAGAJD010000123.1 GCA_017626275.1 Lachnospira sp. | reverse complement strand
GCCGCGTCAGATTCGGATTGTGGAAAAGTTTTTTGAACGGTTTAAAAATGAAGACAATATAACGATTATTGACCCTGTTATGGGAGATTACGGAAAAATGTATCCGACTTACACGCAGGAAACGTGCGAGGAGATGAAAAGGTTAGTTGAATATGCTGATATTTTGACACCTAATCTTACGGAAGGGTGTATTTTGACGGGAAGTGCATATCATGATAACTGGACTGAAAAAGAACTGACAGAGCTTTGCCGCCGGCTTTCAGAAAAAGGACCGGGAAAAATTGTAATAACGGGAATACAGCAGGGAAAGTATGTGGCAAATTTCTGCTATGAAAACGGAAGCGGAGGATATTTTATAAAGACAGAAAGAGCAGGAACTTCACGTTCGGGAACGGGAGATATATTTGCTTCAATTATTGCGGCAGATGCCGTAAACGGGGTGGATTTTCATGCATCAGTAAAGAAAGCTTCAGTTTTTATTAAAAAATGTATTTTGAAGTCAATAGAAATGGATATTCCTCTGACAGACGGCGTGTGTTTTGAGGAATTGCTGACAACATTAAAATAAGAGAGGAAAAAATAATGGAAATTCTTTATAAGGTACACAATAATCTTTATGTGAATCTGACTAATAAATGTCCTTATGCCTGTACCTTCTGTCTAAGACAGAGTATGGACAGAATAGGTGAATCCGGCAGACTGTGGCTTGAGAGAGAGCCGTCTGCACAGGAGGTAAAGGACGAATTTAGTAAATTTAATATGGACGATTACAATGAAGTCGTTTTCTGCGGCTTTGGTGAGCCTACGGAAAGCTTTGAGGTGCTTAAAGAGACTGCGGCTTTTGTAAAGGAAAAGTATGGCAAGCCGACAAGAATTAATACTAACGGTGCAGGAAATCTGATTAACGGAAGAAATATTGCACCGGAATTAGAGGGGCTTATAGATACAGTATCGATAAGCCTTAACCACCCTGACAAGAAGCGTTATCAGGAACTTGTAAGAAGTAAATTCGGGGATAAATCATTTGATGAGATGATTTCCTTTGCAAAGGAATGTACTAAATATGTGCCGAATGTTGTTATGACTACCGTGGATACAACGATAACTCATGAGGAAGAAGCACAGTGTCAGAAGATTTGCGATGAAATCGGGGCAAAATACAGGATTCGTGCATGGGAATCATAAAAATACTTGTCATATTATAGAAAATGGTATAAAATTGTTGCATGTTTTATGCGGCAGATTATGAATAGATTAATTTGTGCAGAATATGGAGGAATTATTGCATGGAAAAGACAATGGAAAAAATAGTAGCTTTGGCAAAGGCAAGAGGATTTGTATATCCGGGTTCTGAAATTTACGGCGGACTTGCTAATACATGGGATTACGGTAATCTTGGCGTTGAGTTGAAGAATAATGTTAAAAAGGCATGGTGGCAGAAGTTTGTTCAGGAAAGCCCATATAACGTAGGCGTAGACTGTGCGATTCTTATGAATCCGCAGACATGGGTGGCTTCAGGACATCTCGGAGGATTTTCAGATCCACTTATGGATTGTAAGGAGTGTCATGAGAGATTCCGTGCAGATAAGTTAATTGAGGACTGGGCAGAGGAAAATAATTTTGATCTCGGCGGTTCTGTTGACGGCTGGACACAGGAGCAGATGAAGAATTTCATAGATGAGCATGAAATTAACTGTCCTACCTGCGGAAAGCATAATTTTACGGATATCAGGCAGTTTAACCTTATGTTTAAGACATTTCAGGGGGTTACAGAGGATGCAAAGAACACTGTTTATTTAAGGCCTGAAACAGCACAGGGTATTTTTGTAAACTTTAAAAATGTTCAGAGAACATCAAGAAAGAAAGTTCCTTTTGGAATCGGACAGATTGGTAAGTCATTTAGAAATGAGATTACACCGGGTAACTTTACTTTCAGAACGAGAGAATTTGAGCAGATGGAGCTTGAGTTTTTCTGTAAGCCGGGAACAGATTTAGAGTGGTTTACATACTGGAGACAGTACTGCATTGACTGGTTAAAGGCATTGGGAATTAAGGATGATGAAATGCGTGCAAGAGATCATTCTCCTGAAGAATTATGTTTTTACAGTAAGGGAACAACAGATATTGAATTTTTATTCCCGTTTGGCTGGGGCGAGCTTTGGGGTATCGCAGACAGAACAGATTATGACCTTACACAGCATCAGACAGTATCAGGTGAGGATATGTCATATTTTGATGATGAGGCAAAGGAAAAGTATATTCCATATGTTATTGAGCCTTCTTTGGGCGCAGACAGAGTTACACTGGCATTCCTTTGTTCAGCATATGACGAAGAAGAGCTCGAGGGCGGCGACGTAAGAACTGTGCTTCATTTCCACCCGGCACTTGCACCTGTTAAGATTGGTGTGCTTCCTCTTTCAAAGAAGTTAAACGAAGGTGCGGAAAAAGTATTTGCTGAGCTTTCTAAGACATACAACTGTGAATTTGATGACAGAGGAAATATCGGAAAGAGATATAGAAGACAGGACGAGATTGGAACACCTTTCTGTATCACATATGATTTTGATTCTGAAGAGGACGGTGCAGTTACTGTTCGTGACAGGGATACTATGGAGCAGGAAAGAGTAAAGATTGAGGATTTAAAGGCTTATTTTGCTGATAAATTTACATTCTAATCTGCATAAAATCAGTAGGTATCATAGTAAGAGAATATCTTTTTAAGTCAGAATGGAGATTTGTAATGTTATGTCCTAAATGCGGAAAGGAATATGAGGGCAGTGAATGTCCGAATTGTTCCGGACCAAAGATTATTGTTAATCAATCTGATTACCAAAAGAGAAAAGAGGCATATGAAAAGAAGCAGGCTGAATTAAAGTCTGCTTCTTCTTATAGTGCTGCCGGGGAGCAGCCGCAAAAATCAGCGAATACTGATAATAAGGCTTCGGAAAAAAATAATAAAAGCAGCGGAGAATACGAAGAGATTAATTATCTTGAAGTGATGAAAAAGGTATGTGATACGGGAAAAGGTATTGCAGGGACTGCGGCGAAGAAGCTTTCGGGGCGGGAAATAAATTTTAAAAAATATATTAAGCCGGCTGTAATTATACTTATATTATTTCTTGTGATTGGTGCAGCAGGAACGGGAATATACCGTCTTGCCACAAGAAAAAATTATGAGTTGTACATGAGCTCCAATCAAAAGATTTATAATGTCGCAGGATTTGAAAATAATTATGTGTGTGATATGTCGGACGCAGTTTTTGCGGTTGACAATAAGACATTTTATACGCCTGCCTTTCCATCGGAGATTGATAAGACACAGATGATTTCGTCAATGGCGAGTGCTAATGGAGAATATTTTGCGGCAGTCATTTATCATGAAGGGACATCAGGGTATGCCTTATATGTGTGGAAAGAAGATGGAAGCAGGGTAAAGTGTATTTCAGAAAATGCTTACTTCAAAGATATTAAATATATAACTAATAAAGGAAAAGTTATTTATACCGACGCTGAAGTTTTAAATGACGAGGGTGCAATGGGACAGATTCAGTTATATGTATATGATTTGTCCGAAAAGCTTATATTAGTTGAACAAAGCTTAAGAGAAGCTTATGTCTATGCAGGTCATGAAAAACTTATCTGCCATAATAAAGAAAATGAGCTGTATGTATATGATTATGAAAAAATGTCTTTAGTCGAGACAATTTCAGAGGAAGTATCTAATGTTTATATAGAAGCAGAAGAAGATAACTTTTTCACTTCAAATGCCGGTACCGTTAATGCGTTAAAAAGCTCGGACGCTGTGATTTATGGTGAATCGGGCAAATGGTATTATTATGATTTAGCGGAGCATAAAAATAAATATATTGCACAGGAAACAGACGCAGCGGCAGAATTTGTCTATGAGGAAAAAGGCGGATATGTGTATATGCTGTTTTCTGACAGGATTGCGTACAGGGAGATTACATCAGATGATGTGAAGTCAATGATTGAGCTGGACACGCTTACGGCACAGAATTATGTTTATCAGGGTGAAAGCAATACGCTTATTTACATTAATTCAAAGAAAGAATTGTGCTGTGCCGAGAAATCAAAGATAACGGTGATAGACAGCGGAGTGGAAAGTGGTTCATTAAGTCAGGTGGAAAATACTAATACAGGATTTACTTATTTAAAAGGGCAGGAGCGGTATTACTGTGAGTCTTCATCGGCAAAGCCTGTTAAGATATATGACGGGGCAGAACAGAAAGTTTCCGGACAGGCTTTGTTATATAAAAACAAATTGTATTTTTATACGTCAGGAAACTTACTGTATACATGTTCCACAAAAGGAAAGAATCTCGATAAATTCGGAGAAGTAGAGCGTTTCTGGCTTGGAACGGAATATAAGTAAAATTTAAAAATCCTTATTTTTATGATGTATGTAAAAAGCTATACAGATTAAAGCGGAAAGCAGAGAACCCATAGGTGCTGCAATTCCCATTGGAAACAGTGTATCTGCAAACAGCTTTGAAGCAAAGTATGCACCGGGTATTCGCACAAGTACGATTGAGGCAAAATTGTGGATAAAGGAAATTGAAGATTTTCCATATCCGTAGAAGTATCCGCTGAAGCAGAAATGTATTCCGGCAAGCAGGCAGTCGAAGGAATATGCTCTAAGATACTGGCAGCCTGCAATTATAACAGCCGTATCTTTAGTAAATAACCGTACAAGTGTATGCGGCATAAACTGGCAGTATACTGAAACAATCATTCCGAAAACGACAGTAATACATAATGCATATTTAAGAGTTTTCTGCGCCCGTTTTGGAGCACCTGCACCTATATTCTGTGCTGTTATTGCAGAGACAGAGGAAAGCATTGCTGACGGAACAAGGAAAAGGAAGCCTATTATTTTTTCCACGATACCGACAGCCGCTGCTGCAATTAAGCCCCGTCCGTTAGCAATTACTGTAATTATTAAAAATGATATCTGTATAAAGCCGTCCTGAAGTGCAATAGGAGTTCCTGAGCGAAGAATCCCCGAAAGGATTGCTTTGTCGGGAACAAGCTGGCTTCTTTGCAGTGTGATTAATTTTTTGCGCATAATTACAATCAGTGCCAGTACAGAGCTTACGGCCTGTGAGATAACAGTGCCGAGTGCAGCTCCGGCAGCACCTATGCCGAGTACGCCGATAAGCAGATAATCTAAAATAATATTGATAACACATGCTGCCGCAACAAAATACATCGGTGTGCGTGAATCTCCAAGACCACGCAGAATACTGCTGATAATGTTATAAGCAATAATAAAAGGAATCCCCGCAAAACAAATTGTAAGATAGGCATAAGTTTCACTTACCGATTCATCAGGTGTATTCATAATTCCGATAACTCCATGTACACAGCAAACAAGAATAGTTGTAAGTACGAACGCAGTTATCGCAAAGAAGCTTACTGTGTTTCCTATTGTTTTGGAAATGCTTTCTTTGTCGTCAGCGCCTACGGCATGTCCGATTTTAATAACGCAGCCCATCGCAAGTCCCATGATGATAACGGTAATCATATGCATGACCTGACTTCCGATAGAAACGGCAGTCGTGGAGGCTGCTGTATTAAACTGCCCTATAATATATAAATCTGCCATTCCGTAAAATGTCTGTAAAAAGCAGCTCAGTAAATACGGCAGCGAAAAAAATATAAGCGTCTTTAATATACTTCCGTTAGTTAAATTATTTTGTTTCATAGATATTATGTCCTTTTTAAAAATTCCTGAATAATGATAACAGGAAAAGAATAGGAAAGCAATCTGTTTCATATAATGAAATAATGAAATGGATTGCTTTCAAAGCATAACGGAGAAGTTTATGAAGAATAAAAGTATAAAACGGCTTGCTTTGCAGATATGTGCTGTTGTCTTTGCTGTGTGTATATTTAGTTCTGAATATGTCACGAAAACTGTATATGCGCAGTATGGTTGTTTGACAGCGGCTGCCGTAAAAACAGTACAAGAACAGGAAACGGCAGGAAATACACAAAATGCCGGGCCGGGAATCACATCACCGTCCGCAATTCTTATGGAAGCGTCCACCGGACAGGTGATTTATGAGAAGAATCCGGACGAATTGCTGCACCCTGCAAGCATCACCAAAATCATGACGCTTATTCTTATCTTTGATGCAATAGAATCGGGAAAATTAAGTCTTACTGATGAGGTGACAGTATCAGAATATGCGGCGTCGATGGGCGGAAGTCAGGTGTTTTTAGAGCCGGGCGAGACGCAGACTGTCGATACGATGATAAAATGTATAAGTATTGCGAGTGCTAATGATGCATGTGTCGCCATGGCAGAGCAGATTGCAGGAAGTGAGGAGGGTTTTGTGCAGAAGATGAATGAGCGGGCAAAGGGGCTTGGAATGAATAATACAACCTTTGTAAACTGCTGTGGGCTTGATACTGACGGACATATGTCAACTTCAAGAGATGTTGCGCTTATGAGCAGAGAGCTTATTACGAAATATCCGCAGATTCATGATTACTCTACGGTGTGGATGGATACAATCACGCATGTAACACGGAAGGGAGAAAGTGAGTTTGGACTTACCAATACCAACAAGCTTATAAAACAGTATCAGTGGGCGACAGGCTTAAAGACGGGTTCAACAGGACTTGCAAAATGCTGTCTTTCCGCGACGGCACAAAAGGACGGAATAGATTTAATTGCAGTTATTATGGCGGCGCCTGACAGCAAGACGCGTTTTTCTGACGCAATTACGCTTCTTAATTACGGATACAGCGTCTGCGACATATATCATGACGAGGAAATGC
>JAGAJD010000122.1 GCA_017626275.1 Lachnospira sp. | reverse complement strand
TCCGGAAGAAGCAGTGTAGGTTATGATGTTTACGATACGTACGACCTTGGTGAATTTAATCAGAAGGGTACGACTGCAACAAAATACGGCACACGCGAGGAGTATCTTAAGGCAGTCAGAGCATTTCAGAATAATGGAATAGAAGTGCTTGCGGATATAGTTCTTAATCATATGATGGGAGCGGACGAGACAGAAAATGTAATGGCAACAGAGGACAATCCTGACGACAGGGGACAGCAGATTGCGGAAGCGAAAGAAATTGAGGCGTGGACGAGGTTTACATTTCCGGGAAGAAATAAAAAATATTCCGGTATGGAGTGGAATGCCTCAAATTTCAGCGGTACAGACTGGGATGATAAAAAGAAGCAGACAGGAATATACTGCTTTGTGGGCAAGCAGTGGAACCGGGAAACTGATGGGGAAAACGGCAATTATGACTACCTTATGGGGGCAGACCTTGACACTGATAATGAAGAGACGATAAAGGCAGTAACCGACTGGGGAAAGTGGTACATTGACATGGTTGGAATGGATGGGTTCAGACTTGATGCGGTAAAACATATCAGTTTTGAATTTTACAACAAATGGCTTGAAACCATGCAGGAATATATGCAGGAAAAGGCTTGGAAGAAAAAAGACGTGAAAGCCGGTTGTGACAGTGACAAAACTTTTAAAGGTTTTGCGGTAGGAGAGTACTGGTCAAAAGAGACAGACAGACTGACACATTATCTTGATGTTACTAAAAACAGAATGTCTTTATTTGATGTGCCGCTGCATTTTGCATTTATCAAGGCGGCAAGCTCAGACGGTAATTTTAATTTTGGCGCGATTTTTAATAATACTCTGGTAGGAGAACGGCCTGACAGGGCAGTTACATTTGTGGACAACCATGATACACAGCCGGGGCAGGCACTGGAATCATTTATTCCGAGCTGGTTTAAGCCTGCGGCATATGCGCTTATACTCCTTAGAAGCATCGGGCTTCCATGTGTATTTTATGGTGATTATTATGGAATAGAACATGACAATATACCTCCGGTAAGGGAACTGCCGCTTCTGATTAAAATAAGAGAGCTTTTTGCGTATGGGGAAGAGACGGATTATTTTGATGACAGTGATTTAGTGGGATTTACGCGCAGGGGAGACGATGAACATGAAAATTCCTGTGTTGCGGTAATTATCACTGACAGAAGTGCAGGAGTTAAAAAAATGAATGTCGGAGAAAAATTTGCCGGATGCAGTTTTGTTGATGCACTGGGACATTTTAAGGAACCGGTCCTTATAGATGACAATGGCGACGGCATGTTCAGTGTCTGTGACGGCTCTGTGTCGGTCTGGATAAGTGAGGCGGCGGACACAAGTTTATACGGAATTTACAATAATAATTTAATGCAAAAAATTAAATAGTGTGTTAAAATGGAATAGAATAATTATTTGGAATGGAGGCTTGTATGGTACAGTTATTGAAAGAAGATTTTATGAACTTCCCAATCGGAGAATTTCCTTATGACAAAAACCATTCGGCAATGGGCGAGTATCACTATATAAATTATCCGGGGTATTACGGACAGTGGAGTGACCCGGTATGCAATCATACCTATAATGGACAGGGTGCATCCTGGATTATAACCGAATATCAGGGTAAGCATTATATGGAGCAGATGCGCATAAGAAATGATAAGCCGCACAGGACATTTCCAATGCTTACAAGCGGAAGCCGCTTCTGGAAAAATTATGACCTCGAAGCCGGTTTAAGAATGTTTACAACAAAATGGGGCAATGCGGGTATCGGATTCTGTGCGCAGAATTCAATGAATCTGCTTGTGCTGATATTTGAGGAAAAGCAGCTTAAGCTTGTGTACAGGCATAAAGAAGAGGCAGAGGTTATTGAAAGTGTGCCATTTGACTATGACTGTGACAGTTATTACATAATGAAAGTGTCTGTGTGCGATGACCATGTAGTATGCTTTGTGGATGGCGTGAAATATTTTGACGTATACACAGAATATGCAAAGCAGGGAGGAAAAGTTGCGATTACAGCTACAATTCCCGCACAGTTTGGATATGTAAATGTAACAACCGATGAGAAGACGGCAGAAAGTATTGATAAGGCAGCCGGGGATTATGAAATGCTTTGCTTAAGCGAGCAGGCAAAGTATCCGAAGATGAAGCTTGTAAAGAAAATCGATTTGAAAAATTTCGGTACCGGAAGACAGGTGCGTTTTGGACATCTGCTAGGCAATAAGGAGTACCAGATAGTTATGGCACAGTGCCAGAAACGTGTAAACAGGGATGCATACGGAACAATAAGCTGTCTTACGGCAATAGACCTTGACGGCAATATACTGTGGCAGCACGGGGAACCTACATCCAATACAGAACTTGGTACGATATCGGCAGATATGCCTATGCAGGTATATGACATTGACGGTGACGGATATGATGAGGTTATCACCGCTAAGAATTTTGAGGTGCTTATACTTGACGGAAGAACAGGGGAAGTAAAGAAACGTGCGAAAACCCCGTATTCCACGCATGAGGAAGATGGTATGGTTATAGGCGTT
>JAGAJD010000121.1 GCA_017626275.1 Lachnospira sp. | reverse complement strand
TGCAGCCTGTTTACCCGCTGACAAAGGGGCTTTCTAACAATACTGTCACCAAAGCCGTAAAGCAGGCTTTGGAAAAATATAATGCAGGTCTTGAAAAGGAGTATATTCCGGCAGACATACGAAAAAAATATTCTCTTGCCGAGCATAATTTTGCAGTGGTCAATATTCATTTTCCAAAGTCCGACAACGATTATCTTCAGTCAAGAAAAAGACTGGCATTTGAGGATTTCTTTCTATTTGTTCTGTCAATCAGGCAGATGCGTGAGACAAATGCAGCCCGCCCTAACGGTTATGTTATCCCAAATGATACAAGAACGGATAAGTTTATTTCGGAGCTTGAATTTGAGCTGACGCAGGCACAGAAAAACACATGGGAAGAGGTTAAATCAAACATGGCAGGCAACGGACTTATGAGCCGTCTTATTCAGGGTGACGTGGGTTCGGGAAAAACCATTATAGCGGTGCTTGCAATGATGAATACTGCATTTGCCGGATATCAGGCAGCCATGATGGTGCCGACAGAAGTGCTTGCAAAGCAGCAGTATGAGTCTGTCCTTGCAATGTTTGCAAAGTATAATATAGGGTTAAATGTGGTGCTTCTGATGGGGTCAATGACAGCGGCGAATAAACGTGAGGTGTATGCAAAGATAAAATCGCATGAGGCAGATATAATTATAGGTACACATGCCGTTATTCAGGAAAAAGCAGTATATGACAAGCTGGCACTCGTAATTACTGACGAACAGCACCGCTTCGGAGTAAACCAAAGAAAAGCATTATCAGAAAAAGGGGAAAGCCCTCACGTGCTTGTAATGAGCGCAACTCCGATTCCGAGAACCTTAGCGATTATCGTATACGGCGACCTTGATATTTCAGTGATTAACCAGCTTCCGGCGGAAAGACTTCCTATCAAAAATTGTGTCGTAGATACGGGATACAGGGAAAATGCTTACCGGTTTATTACAGGTCAGGTAAGAGTAGGCAGACAGGCTTATGTTATATGTCCTATGGTCGAGGAGAGTGAAAATGTCGAGGCTGAAAATGTCGTGGAATACACGGAAAAGCTTAAGAAAGCTCTGCCACAGGATATAAAGACAGAGTATCTTCACGGCAAGATGAAGGCTGACCAGAAAGAAGAAATTATGAGCAGGTTTGCAGGCGGTGAGATTGATGTGCTTGTGTCAACAACGGTTATTGAGGTTGGAGTCAATGTTCCTAATGCAACTGTTATGATGGTGGAAAATGCAGACCGTTTCGGGCTTGCGCAGCTTCACCAGCTCCGTGGGCGTGTCGGACGTGGAAAATATCAGTCCTACTGTATATTTGTTTCGGGCTCGGATACGGACAAGGCTAAGAAGCGCCTTGAAATTCTTAACAATTCCAATGACGGCTTTAAGATTGCGGAGGAGGACTTAAGACAGCGCGGCCCCGGAGATTTTTTCGGGGTGCGCCAGAGCGGAGATTTGCGGTTTAAGGTCGGAGATATATTTTCTGATTCAAAGACACTCAAAGAAGCCTCTGACGCTGCGACAGCAGTGCTTGCACATGATGCACTGCTTGAGAGTGAAGAAAATGCATTTCTTAAGCAGAAAGTTCTTGAATACACAAGAGAGTGTCTGGAGAATATTAACTTATAAATATTTATAAAAAGAGGATTGATTCTTTAATATGGAATCAGTCCTCTTTTGGTTCTGTATCGTCATCTATATATTCCATGATATCGGATACGCCGCACTTTAGTATTTTGCATAGTTGGTTAACAGTATTGGTTGAAATACTGTTGCCTTTCTGAATCGAATAGTAAGTAGCTCTTGAAAATCCTAATTTTTGAAAAAAGCATAAAAGAATTTCATGAGTTTCCGCAACATTACATACACAGGTTTGAACAGCAGTCAGACAGCGGACTGAGTATGGAGCTGCTGCAGAAATATGTGTTTATTCCGCTTGACATTTTCCGTGAAAGACATCAGAATATAACTAGCAAAACAGAGGCGTGGCTGACGTTTCTTAGTACAGACAGACCGGAGCAGATAATACAGCTTATAAAAAAGTATCCGCAGTTTCGGGAAATGTATGAAGAAATCTATGTCATATGCAGGAATGTCGAGAGGGTGATGGAGATGTTTTCAAAGGAATTGTTGGAATTGGATAAAAACACGGTGCAGTATATGATAGATGAGATGCAGGAGACCATCGATAGCCAGAAAAATCAGTTAGAAGAACAACAAAATAAACTCGAAGAGAAGCAGGAAACGATTGATGGACAGCGGAACCAACTGGAAGAAAAACAAGAAACCATCGACAGCCAGAAAAAACAACTGGAAGAAAAACAGAATGAAATTGAAGAAACAAAGCAGTTGTTAAGTCAGGCGTTGCAAAAGATTAAGCAACTCGAAAAAGAGAAGAATAATTGAAAGACGGTGGTTTTATGCGTACAATGGAATTTACAATGAGCAGACCGGGATTGGTTGAAGCAGGACAGGAGGTAGAGATTACTGAAGGAAAGCTGCCGAGCAGTTATTACTACACGATTGAGCCGGCTGTTGCGATGTCAGGAAATTACACGACATCAGAGAGATTGAAATCAAGAAAAGGTATAGTGAAAGAAGTTGGGGAGACAAGCAGGGGATATTATGTGCTTGCTGAGTTTGAAGAATAGAGGAGATTAATGTGAAAGAAGAATTATCAAGAACAGAGCTTTTGCTCACTGAGGCAGGCATGGAAAAACTTAAAAATTCAACAATCGCTTTGTTTGGCGTTGGCGGAGTAGGTGGCTTTGTTGCGGAGGCGCTTGCAAGGTGTGGTATTGGAAAAATAATTCTTACAGATAATGACTGTGTTAGTGTTTCTAATATTAACAGGCAGATTATAGCGCTGCACAGCACAGTGGGAGAG
>JAGAJD010000120.1 GCA_017626275.1 Lachnospira sp. | reverse complement strand
TATTAACAAAACATAATATTGAAGAAACTTTTGATTTGGTATGTGAATTTATTTCTAAATTAACAGTTGATTCTTCAGATTACAAGAAAATTTCAACTTCATACTGCCGAAAACTTGGAGAAGTAACCCATTATCTTGCAGATTACTTTACTTTTCCTCATAATACTGTATTTACAGGAAGCTTTATGGAACACTGTGAATATGAAAAACAGTTGAAATATGCGTTAAGGACATATATACAAAGCGGAGAGGTTTCGGTAAACAGCAGCATTGTAAATAGATTTACCACACCTGCCGAGTTATGTGATTATGTACTTCAGATTCACAAGCAGTATCTTTGCTGCAATAAAACAGTTGAATCGGACTGCAGATATATTGTGGCTTTGTGTCATGTAGTAGTGGCAGGAATACTTAATCTGTTGGAAATGAACAGGGATTTGGCAACAGCGTGTTAATGGTTTTGCTTTGAAAGGAGGGGAGCGTTTATGGAAGACAGGCAATTAGTAATTGGTGGATTTTATAAACATTTTAAGGGAAAACTATATCAGGTAAAGGCAGTAGCATATCATTCAGAGACAAAAGAAAAGATGGTTGTATATCAGGCTTTATACGGAAGCTATTCAATGTATGTAAGACCATTTGAAATGTTTATGAGTGAAGTGGATCATGAAAAATATCCGCAGGCAGAGCAGCGTTACAGGTTTGAGCAGATAGAGCTTTCAGATGAAGTACAAGAAACGGATACTGAAAGTGCCAAAGACATAAGAGCTGAGGAAGCAGTGGAGGCCTTAGATAAAGAGACGGAAGATATTCAGGAGGGACAGGTTAACCCTTATCTGCTGCGCTTTTTAGATGCAGAGAGTTATACTGAAAAGCTTAATGTTCTTGCTGAAAGCAGGGATAAGCTTGACGATAAACTCATTAATGCAATGGCGGCATCAATGGAAATAGAAGTTCCGGAGGGAACGATTAATCAAAGATATGCATCACTTCAGAGCTGTATTCGTACTCATGCAAGGTACGAGGGCTCAAGGCTGAGATAGCAGGTTTGCCTGAAAATGGCGGAAAAGGAGGTACTTAATTTGGAAGCAAAAGACTTTTCAGCAGTGACACCGGAGATTAAAAATTTGGCATCAAAGTGTAAGTATAATAATCGTATCGAAAGCTCTTTGTATGACAAGTATGAAGTAAAAAGAGGACTTAGAGACTTAAATGGTAAGGGCGTACTTACGGGGCTTACTGAAATTTCAGAGATAAAAGCTTCAGAGACAGATGAAAACGGGGTATCACATCCGTGTGATGGCAAGCTCTATTATAGAGGAATAGATGTTGAGACACTTATAGCAGGTTTTACCAAAGAAAAAAGATTTGGATTTGAGGAGGCAACATACCTTTTATTATTTGGTGAACTGCCGAATAAAGAGCAGTTGGAAGAATTTAATATGATTCTTGGAAATTACAGATGTATTCCGCCTAATTTTGTGAGAGATATTATAATGAAAAAGCCCAGTCGTGATATTATGAATGCTTTGGCAAGAAGTGTTCTTATGCTCTATTCTTATGACACTAAAGCAGATGATACGAGTATTCCTAATGTGGTAAGGCAGTCACTTCAGTTGATTTCTGAATTTCCACTTTTGGCTGTATACAGTTATCAGGCATATAAGCACTTCCATGTAGGCGGAAGCCTTATTATTCATGAGCCTGATCCTAAGCTTTCCACAGCAGAAAATATATTGCATTTGTTAAGAGATGACGGAAAATATACACAGCTTGAGGCTCTGATACTGGATATTGCGTTAGTTCTGCACGCAGAGCATGGCGGTGGAAATAATTCAACATTTACTACGCATGTGGTTACTTCATCAGGAACAGACACATATTCGGCAGTGGTATCTTCTTTAGCGTCTTTAAAGGGGCCTAAGCATGGCGGAGCTAATATTAAAGTGGTTCAGATGTTTAAGGATATTAAAGAGCATGTAAGCGACTGGGAAGATGAGGAAGAGCTTACACGCTATCTTGATGATATTCTGCATAAAAAGGCATTTGACAAGATGGGCTTAATATATGGTATGGGACATGCGGTGTATTCACTTTCAGATCCAAGAGCCAGAGTATTTAAGGGCTTTGTGGAGAAACTTTCAGTGGAGAAGCATAGAGAGAAAGAATTTAAGCTGATGGAAAATGTTGAGCGTATTGCGGCAGATTTAATTGCAAAGGAAAGAAAGATTTACAAGGGTGTAAGTGCCAATGTCGATTTTTACAGTGGATTTGTATATAGTATGCTCGGACTTCCGATAGAATTGTATACACCAATATTTGCAGTAGCCAGAATATCAGGCTGGAGTGCACATCGTATAGAAGAACTGATTAATTGTGGAAAAATTATCAGACCGGCATATATGAATGTCTGCCAGCATGCTGATTATATTCCGTTAGAGGAAAGATAGTACTAAATTATCAGAATATTTGCAAAAAATAAATAAAAAGTGGATAACTTTTTTAATAAATGCTTCAAAATGCGAAAATGTGTATAACTATGTGGATATTGTGGAAAATCATAAGCAGAATGGAGGATTGTTGTGAATATAGTAGTATTAGCTGGAGGAACCAGCACAGAGAGAGATGTATCTATTGTTACAAGTGTTAACGTGTGCGAATCGCTTAGAAGAAATGGTCATAATGCCAATATAATTGATGTATTTTTGGGTTCTAATCAATATAAAAGCAGCACTGAATTTTTTCAGGAACAGAATGACTTAAATAAGCTTGCGGAATATCTGAAAGGTCAGTCGGGTGAAATCGAGGAACTTTTAGAGGAGAGAAAACGTATAAACGGCGGATTTTTCGGACCGAATGTGCTTGATTTATGCAAGGCTGCGGATATTGTATTTATAGGACTGCATGGCATGAATGGAGAAGACGGTAAGATTCAGGCTGCTTTTGATCTTCTTGGAATCAGGTATACGGGAACGGGTTATTTAAGCAGTGCCGTTTCAATGAGCAAGGAACTGACAAAGAAAGTGCTTGTGTCAGAGGGAGTACCTATGCCAAAGGGTATTTCTCTTTATAAGGGACATAAAATAGAATATGTACCATATCCATGCGTCGTAAAGCCGTGTTGCGGCGGTTCAAGCGTTGGTGTTTCTATTGTGAATAACGAGGAAGAGTTTAAGAAAGCGGTAGAAGCTGCATTTGAATTCGAGGATACAATTCTTGTAGAGGAGTACATACAGGGAAGGGAATTTTCAGTGGCAGTCATTGACGGAAAGGCACTTCCTGTTATTGAGATAGAGCCGTTGGAGGGCTTCTACGATTATAAAAATAAGTATAATGCAGGAGCAACAAAAGAGACATGTCCAGCAAATATTTCTGAAGATATTGCACAGAAAATGCAGCGCTGGGCAGAGAAAGCCTGCGAGGCAGCAGGCGTGGAGGTTTATTCAAGAGTAGATATTCTGTTAAATGAAGATGATGAAATATTCTGCCTTGAGATTAATACACTTCCGGGAATGACTCCGACAAGTCTTATTCCGCAGGAAGCAGCGGCGGAAGGTATGTCTTATGATGAGCTGACGGAAAAAATTATAGAAGTTTCTATGAAAAAATATGAGTAATGGCGGTTGCAGGCATGAAAGGAATGACTTTGGCAGCTATTGCAGAGGCGTGCAATGGCATTTATCATGGAGAAGAGATTTATAAAGATACAGAGGTGACTGCGATTACTACCGACAGCAGACAGGTACAGCCACAGGGAATGTTTATAGCAATTAAGGGTGCAAGAAGCGATGGACATGACTTTATCAAATCATGTTATGATAACGGAGTACTGTGCTGTATTACGGAGAAAGAGCTGCCGGGAGAAGATAATCCGTATATTCAGGTGGAATCTTCATTGCAGGCATTAAAGGATATTGCAGCGTTATACAGAACAAATTTAGATATCAAAGTTGTTGGAATTACCGGAAGTGTTGGTAAAACAAGTACGAAAGAAACTATTGCTTCGGTATTGTCGCAGAAGTATAAGGTTTTAAAGACGCAGGGGAATTTTAACAATGAAATTGGTCTGCCGCTTACAGTATTTCGTCTTACACAACAAGATGAGGTCGCAGTTCTGGAAATGGGAATCAGTGATTTTGGTGAGATGACAAGGCTTACGGCAATCGCAAAGCCTGATATCTGTGTTATAACAAATATCGGTCAGTGTCATCTTGAGAATCTTAAATCGAGAGACGGAATTTTGAAGGCAAAGACAGAAATATTTACCTCTATGAACAGGCAGGGAACAGTCATTTTAAATGGCGATGATGATAAGCTTATAACAGTAAAAGAGGTATACGGAAAAGCACCCGTATTTTTTGGAGTCGATAACCGTCAGGGAATCTATGCGGATAATATAGAAAGCTTAGGTTTAGGGGGCATAAGCTGCCGTATTCACAATATAGATACGTCTGACGGTGTCAGGGAGATTTCTGTTAATATTCCTGTTGCCGGTCAGCATATGGTGTATAATGCAATGGCTGCTGCTGCAGTTGGTGCAAAACTTGGTCTTACATCGGAACAGATTAAGAACGGAATTGAAAGTTTACAGACGATTGCAGGCAGAAATCATATTATTAAAGAAAACGGATTTTTGATTATAGATGACTGCTATAATGCTAATCCTGTGTCAATGAAAGCGTCAATAGATGTTATCGGAACGGCAAAAGGAAGAAAGGTCTGTATTCTTGGCGATATGTTTGAACTGGGAGCAGAGGAAGAAAAGCTTCATTATGAGGTTGGGGAATATCTTGCCAAATCAGGAGCAGATGTTCTTCTGACCGCCGGAAAGCTTTCAAAGGCATTGGCACAGGGGGCGGTTGATTATGCTTCGCAGCATGATGACGCATATCCATGCCGTATTCAGACATTTGATACAAGAGATGATTTAATAGCAGCTTTGCCAGATATTCTTGAAAAGGGTGACAATATACTGGTTAAAGCATCGCATGGAATGGAATTTCAGGCTGTTATAGAAGCAATAGCTTCATTAAATGCTTAAGCGGCGGAATGGAGGATAGTGGAATGAAACAAATGAAAAGGTTTGCAGCAGCAGCGCTTGTTTTGGTGCTTGCAATGTCATTAATAGCGTGTGGTTCTAAGAAATCAATAGTCGGTTCATGGACAATGGAGGGTTCCGAGTCGGTTTCTTCGTTAGAATTTAAAGATGATGGAACCGGAACAATCGGTGTCGGCGAAGGTATTAATTTGAATATTACATATACTACCGAAAAAGATAAGCTTACCATGATTACGACATATATGGGACAGACAGAGACAGAAGAATATACATATAGTATCAAAAATGGCAAGCTGATTTTGGAATCAGACGGTGTAGAAATAACCTATGTAAAGAAATAATTTAAGAATAATAAGGAAAAATCGAAGTGTCCGGTAAAGGTGGCATTTCGATTTTTTATTTTATTTGAAAAAAACTATTTTAGGGGTTTACATTATTCTAATAGTATGTTATTATTAGTAATGTAATAGATATCTTTTATTTCATCATCATACCGTGACATGAAGCGATACAGATAAGAGGTATGATGTCTATAATTATTATCCGGATAATTTCCAGAAGCTTATTTAGAATGATTTTTCAGGAGTACAAGTGTGGAAAATATATAAAAATATTTTTTACACAACAATTTGTGTCTCAAGCGGTACAAATTGCTCCTGGTAAGTGCCGTTAAAACGGCGGAATGGAGGTTAATATGCATGATATTATTGAACATTATGGTAAGGTAGTGGTTGCACTTGCGGGAGTTCTCGCTGCTGTTCTTTTGACTGTGGCTGTGGTGAGTATTGTTAATACAAAGACGAAAACTGCAGTAGATAACATATCATATGAGCAGCAGATTAATGATGCCATAAGTGAAAATGAACAGCCACAGGAGTAACAGGTGTGGAGAGTGAACAGAATTTAAAGGGGTTTATTAAGCAGAATAAGGCGGAATTGTTTTGTGAAGTGGAGAATTTGATTCAGGACGATAATGTTACGGATATTGAGTGGGACGGTTATAATTTGTGGGTGACTGATTTGACGAAAGGGTGTTACCGGGATAACAGAAAGCTTAGTGAAAGCTACGTTGATAATCTGTCGATACGTCTTGCAAACATTATGAAAGTTCCGTTTAACAGAGTTCACCCTATACTGGAAGCGAATACTGAAGATTTACGAATATCTATATGGCATGAGTCACGTTGCGGGAGAAAAAGTATGGCAATCAGAAAGATTCCTACAACGCTTCGTTTTTGTCATACAGATATGATTAAAGCCGGATATGCGACAGAGGAGATGGCTAATTTTCTGGAAAACTGTGTGACTGCCCATTGCAATATTGTTATTGGAGGGCAGCCGCATGCGGGAAAGACAGAACTTCTTAAATATCTTTCAACATTTATTCCTGCAAATGAAAAGGTCGGTGTATATGAAGATAATCAGGAGATTCATTATCGTAAGATTAATTCAGGAAAGAAATGCGCAGAATTTTTTGTTGACGATAAGTTTTCTTATTCGCAGATTATTAAGGCGGGGTTAAGACATAATATTGACTGGACATTGTTATCTGAATCAAGAGGCCCTGAGGTGTTGGATTTATTAAACAGTCTGTCTACGGGGTCAAGCTGTATGACAACGATACATTTAGATGATGTAAGGGGATTGCCCGACAGAATGTATAATATGCTTGGAGAATGTGACGTTACAGAGCGTTTTATTAACAGCATATATAAGTACATTGATTTGGGAATTCTGGTAGAGTGCGATGCAAAAGAAAAGCGCCGTATTACCCAGGTGGCATTATTTGACAGATTTCATGGGGAAAATGTTTGTACTGTTCTGTATGACAGAGATGGAAGAACTGAAAAAGAAGTGCCGCAAGAGTATATGGAAAGATTTAAAAGACATGGAATTATGAATCCTTTTATGCAGCCGGCGTAAGGGAGCAAATGGGGTTTAAGGATTAAGTGGATTGGGGTAATAAAGAGCATGAAAGTAAAACAGTATTTTTCTTATAAACGGCTGCATAGCAGGGCGGCTGACAGTGGAAATACATATTCTTTAAAAAAGTATATTCTGTCTTTTGCCGCCATGTGTATTATAACGGCGGCGACGGGGTTGTTTTATGGTCTTGAGCCTTTATGGCTTTTGGTTGTTGCAGTTGCCGGAACAATGTGTGTTCCGGCGCTGACAGCCGTTTTTTTCTCTGAAAGAGAGAAAAAGAGGAGATTTAACGATGTCGATATTTATATTCATCAGATGATATACTCTTTTGAGCGGCAGCCGAAGATTATTATGGCATTGGAAGATACCATGAAAATAACTGACGGAAAATTGCAGAATTGTATAAGGCAGGCTATACGGGAGCTGGAATATGGAACGGCAAGAGATGTATACAGACAGGCTTTACAGATTATAGAAAAAGAATATCCATGTTCAAGAATCATTACATTACATAGTTTTTTGATACAGGTTGAGGAAAAGGGCGGACGTTATGAGAATTCTTTAAGGATTCTGCTGGCAGATGC
>JAGAJD010000119.1 GCA_017626275.1 Lachnospira sp. | reverse complement strand
TCGTAGCAAACTCGCTGTGATTCATATGCGGAAAAATGCTTGACATATGCAGCTTGCGAAACTGGGTAAATGCATCAAGAAATGCCGAATATTCCTCTTTCACGTAAATTACTCCTTCCTTAGCGTCGGTGAACAAGAAACAAGGCATTTAAGCCATGTTATTATACCTGTCTCACGCATAAACAAAAAATAGTTAACAGTGTTATATATTGTCGTTGTAAAATAATAACACCCGTTAACTATTTTGTAAATTAAAAAAATATAAACTAATTGTTAAGATTTTCCTTAAGCAGTACATTGACATATGCTGCTTCTAAAGAACAGTCATATAAACGTATGATATCAGCCTGTTCATATGCTTTCATTGTGGCATATTCATCTTTTAACTGCCTTTTTATACCTGCAGCATAGACATTTATTCCCTGTGCATTGCATTTTTTTGCAAATTCAATAAATGAATTGGAAGGAAACTCTGCGTCTACACACGCCGTCCCTGAATGATAAAGATACTGTACCACTGCCGCCGGCTTTCCGTGTGGTGAATCAAGATTTATATAATCATAATTCATTCCCGGATAATTTTTAAGCAGAATTACAGCTTTATCGAGGCGGCTGTTCTCTTCCCATTTAAATGAAGATTTTTCAGAACACTCAAATATACAGTGCGGCTTATGGTTAAGATTTTTTACAAAGCTTTCATTAATCATATGCCCGTAAACCTCACCGCCATAAACACCAAATTGGTCAATGCAGGTATCTGCTTCCGTAATTTCCGCCCCGCGAAATACCTCCGGCACACCCTTATTATTTTCATAAATACAGAATACGCCATGCTCCCGACCTGTTTCCTGTCTGATAAAACAAACGGCATTTCTAAAATTACTAAGACCATTGCTTAACGGCTCACCTAAAGCATAATTACTTGAGACAAGCACAACAGGAATGTCTACATAATTATCAAAAAGTGTAGACATCAATGCCGCAGTGTAGGAATAGGTGTCCGTACCATGCGTTATAATCACGCCTGCATAATTTTCAAGGTTTTTACTCCAAATATATCTACATAATTTACTCCAAATATCGAGATTTATATTTTCGCTTAAAATATTATACGGCTGCTCAATAACAAAGTCCTGATTTACTCCAAAATTGTCTTCATATTTACGAATCAGCCTGTATGTGCTTCTTTTATCCGTCTGAATAACATGTTTGTCGTCATCAATAACACTTCCTATTGTTCCTCCCGTAAGAACTACCAATATCTTTTTTTGCTGCTCCATAAGCTGTCTGCCTCCTGCTGCTTAAATCTATCTTATAAATGTAACACGGATACATGTGCCTTTTCCCGGTTCGCTGTCCAGTGATAATGACGCATTACTGTGCGATGCAACAATATGCTTAACAATAGCAAGTCCAAGTCCCGTTCCGCCTGTTGACTTGGAACGGCTCTTATCTACACGGTAAAACCGCTCAAAAATACGCTCCTGATGTTCCTTCGGTATACCTATACCCGTATCCTTTACCTCCACGATTGTAGTACCTGTATCTGAACCCTTTTCCATAACAACACCTGAATCGACAGTTACTAAAACTTTTCCTCCGGGATTATTATAGCGGATTGCATTATCACATAAATTATAAATCAGCTCGTCCATCATCTGCCTGTTAGCATAAACAGTGCGGTGCGTTCCATGAAGCTCCAGCGTCACATTATGCTTTTCAGCACTCATTTTCAGCATTTCCACACAGCTTGCCGCAACCTCATAAATATCCATCGCTTCATAATAATCCTCTTCCGACATCTGGTCAAGCTCCGATAAACGGATAATATCATTAATCAGCGTCAGCAGTCTATTGGAATTTTTATGAATTTCCCTTGCAAAGCGCACAACATCTTCATCTGTTGCCATTCCGCTTTCAATAAGCTCGGAATAACCTGAAATTGATGTGAGCGGAGTTTTTAATTCATGTGACACATTTGCCGTAAATTCCTGACGCATTGTCGCATTTCTCATAATATCCTCATGCTGCTTTTTAATTGTGTTTACAAACGGCACAAGCTCCTTATATACACGTATTGACTCCGATGAGTCAAGATTTTTTGCAAGACTTTCAATCGGCTGGATAATACTCTTAGTAAGAAAATGTGACAAAACAATACACAGTAAAAACAAAAGGACACATATAATGCTGATAATCGGAAGCACATTTGCAAAAACACTTGTGAGACTTTCTGCTTCCTTTGCCACACGGAGTATATAGCCGTTGTCCAGTTTTACAGCATAGTAGAATGCATTTTTCCCCATTGTTTGTGACTGTCTTACCGCCTGTCCCTCGCCATCTGCAAATGCATCTGAAATTTCAGGTCTGTGGCTGTGATTATCCATAGTTCCCACTTCGACATTGTTGTCATATATGACGCTTCCGTCTGAATCAATAAGCGTTACACGCAACTGGTTTACGCTTTCATCAAGTTTACTGTTTCCGGCAGGATTGGTTATAAGCTGCCATGCATCGCTTTTTACTATAAGCTGTGTATATGTCTTTAAATCTGACATAACTTCCCGCTGAAATAATTCGTAAAATACAAATATAGAAAGCGATACTGTTGTCAGTATCGCCAATAATGTAATAATTAAAAATTGTGCATTAATCTTTTTTTTCATATGCGCTCCTATTATAT
>JAGAJD010000118.1 GCA_017626275.1 Lachnospira sp. | reverse complement strand
AATACAACATTTGAAGATATTATTGATTTTCATTACAGATTTGAAAGGATTCATCCGTTTCAGGATGGAAATGGTCGTGTAGGCAGATTGATTATGTTTAAGGAGTGCTTAAAATATAATATTCCACCATTTATTATTGAGGATATAGTAAAAGATTATTATAGGAGAGGATTAAAAGAGTATACAAAGGAAAAAGGATATTTATTAGATACTTGCAGAGCATCGCAGGACACATATAAAAAGTTGTTGGAATATTTTGAATATATATAATAAAAATAAAGTGTTTAACAATTAGTGTTCAAAGTAAAACAAATATAAAACAATATAATAAAATTCCCCATAACTTCGTTAAACCGAGATTTAGCGAAGTTATGGGGCGGCATCTGCTTCACTACTGATTAGCTGCAAATTTCTTAATTTTAGCCACAAAAAGGCTTATCGGGCGTCGTACAGGTCTTAGAGTGAGCCACAGCATAGAAAAAAATCTATATAATGGGTGTCGTACAGAAAATTTGTGACCGTTGCGGATAATGCCTGTAAGGATTCCCTTTACCTGTTTTTCGGAAAGAGGTCCTTCTACCTGTGTCTGATTGTCTCCTACTGTATAAATTCCACTCATGGTAATACGACAGATTCGGTGTAAGACAAGAATACCGTTAACTCTGCGGTAAAGAATCACGTCGCCTCTTTTAAGCTTAGAAATATCTGCCTTGTCAATGATGGCATAATCTCTGCCGGGAATAAATAAGGGATACATGCTGTACCCCTTGGGTTTAATCTGAATACTGCCGTTTTCCAGCAAGGAAAGAATATCATTCATAACTAAAACACTTACTTCTTTCTGTTACAACCTGTACAGTCGGTTTTTTATAATTATTCATGTGCATATCCTCCTGAAAAACATATATAGGAAGTATAAACCGTAATCGCCGGTATTGTCAAGAAATAGCTATAATGTTATGATAAAGAAGTGTTACGTTCACACAGTAACCAAGAGCTATGAGGGAGTAATGTAGAATGAAAACGGCTAAGGGATATGTATTAAAATGTCTTAGCGGTCAATATTATATTGTGCCGTCGGGACAAAGAATTGCAGACAGAGGAAGATGCTTAAAGATAAATGAGACGGGAAGCATTATTTGGAAGTATCTTGAAAATGATGTCAGTTGGGAAGAATTACTCTCATATGGCGAGTCAGTCTTTGGCACGCAGGGAGTTTCAAAGGAACAGTTAGAACAGGATTTGAGCTGCTTTCTTCAAAACTTAAAAAATTGTGGAATGATTGAGCAGCAAAATAGTGATGAAACGTCTTCTTGTACAAAAAACTATGAAATTGCAGGATTTCATATTATTTACAGTGGAAAAGAAAAATGGATTCATTCTTATTTAAATTCGTTTGAGGAAAAGCAGAATAAAAACTTGTGCGAAAAAGAAACACAGCACTGGCATGTAAGAGGACTTTCGGAAATCGAAAATTATGAGGGAAAACTTATTTTGTTTGGCAGACAGATGGATATATATCAATGCAGTGACGCATATATTTTACGATTTCATATGAATCTTCATTTAGTGATGTGCAAAATTTCCGCTGACGGAAAAGAGGCGGTATTTTATTACGACGGCTCCGATTCAGTGGAGGGAACAGATGAGCTTTTTTATGGAATGCGCGCGGCATTTTTATATTTTTCGGCACTTCATAAAAGGTATGCACTCCACTCATCTTCTATTTGTTACAGCAATAAGGCATGGCTGTTTTCGGCGGCTTCCGGTACGGGAAAATCGACACATACAGAGCTTTGGCAGAAGCTTTTTAAGATACAGCTCATTAATGGAGATATTAACCTGTGCGGAATGGAAAATGGACAGGCATATGTCTATGGAATACCGTGGTGCGGAACTTCTAAAGTTTATGATACGTCAAAATATCCGCTTGGAGGTATAATTCTGTTAAAAAGGGCAGATTCCGACTATGTACAGGAGCTTTCGGAAGATGAAAAGCAGCTTTTAGTGTCACAGAGGCTTATTTCTCCTTCATGGGATTGTAAACAGTTAGACAACAATTTAGAATTTGCTGCCGGACTTGCGGCAAAAACTGTTATCTGCCGTCTGTGTTGTACACCAAACGACAGCGCTGCGGTGGAAATGAAAAAATATATTGATAAGGTTATCATGAAAGCTGGTGAATATGAACAGGAAACAGCAGATTAGGTTCATAATAAAAAGGATTCGGGAAGGACGCTTAAAACAGCTTTTTTCCCAGACAGTGTGGATATACTCTTATGTAAGAACATATTGGAAAGCCATTTTATTTTATACATTTATGGGACTTGGCGGAACTGCTGTCGCATTAATCGGCAGTCTGCTCTCAAGAGATTTGGTGGATATTATTACACTGCACAAATCATCTGAGCTTCTTAAAACATTTGTGCTGTATATTGCATTTGCAGTAGGGAATGTATGCATAACACAGTTGTTAAACTATATTTCCAATATGATTTCTTTAAAGGTTGATCAGGATATGAAAGCGGATATATTTGAAAAAATGCTTACAACTCAGCTTGAACCGCTTGCAGCCTATCACACGGGAGATCTTTTGACACGTTGGAGCAGCGATGTTTCTACGATTTCGGCAGGTGTATTAAACTGGATACCGAATTTAATTATTTATACGGCAAAATTTGTCGCCTCTCTTGCCGTTGTATTATATTATGACACGGCTTTTGCAATGCTGGCATTGCTTGGTATACCGGTAAGTATTGTAATGTCAAGAACACTTCTTGCCAAAATGCAGGCGAATAATAAACAGAGTGCCGCCATGAATGCAAAAATGTCCGGGTTTAATCAGGAAACTTTCTCTAATATACAGACTATTAAAGCATTTGACCTGATTCCTCTT
>JAGAJD010000117.1 GCA_017626275.1 Lachnospira sp. | reverse complement strand
CCGGTAGAATATTTTGCATATAGAAGGCAGCTTTATCCGGTCGAGCCGGGAAGAACTTATGAGCCGATGTCGCTCACATATCAGCCTCTTACATTAAAGGAAAAAGGGTTGGATAAACTTGGAAATATCAAGTATAAGACGAAATGGTATCCGAATGGGGCGACAACGCAGGCAATGTATTTAACGGTTATGCACAGACCTGATGATAACGGACTTGATTTTAACTTTGAACATCAGGTTGAAGCGATTACAAAAGAGAAGTTGGAATATTTCTACTATTATTTATGTAAGATTATGTTTAAGGGAATCGAAAGCCCGCATTTGAAAATGGGAGAAATTATAAAGTTGACGTAGTTTTTTGTAACTATTGAAGGTCATATAGAAAAGGAGAGCGTTATGTTTGAAAAATTAGCTGATATTATTGTAAATTATGTTGAAGTGGATAAAAAGGATATTAAGCCGGAGTCACGTTTTATGGAAGATTTGGGCTTTACCTCTTTTGATTTTATGAGTATGCTTGGAGAGATTGAGGACGAACTCGATGTAGAAATCGTTCAGGAAGAGGCTGCGGATATTCGTACCGTACAGGAAGCAGTTGACTATCTTGAGAAACTTTCAAAGTAGAAGGGAGAGCGGTATGGACGTTTTAAGCAGTACAATCCGTGAAATTCTTGTAAAGACAGAGGAGGCTCATGGTTCATGGGACGCATTTCGCTACAAAGTAAAACAAAGCGACGAGAAGGGAAAAAAGGCAGTAGCGGTAGAGAGCAAAACTTACACTCAATTAAAAAATGATTCCGAGCGTTTTTCTGCAGTGCTTGAATCACTTGGCGAAAATAAAAGCCATATTGCGATTCTTGGAGCAACCTCTTATGAATGGATTGTGGCATACATGGGAACAGTAAACAGCGGAAGTGTGGCAGTTCCGCTTGATGCACAGTTACCTGCACAGGATTTGTGCGAATTAATAAACCGTGCGGAGGTTACGACACTCGTTTTTGATGAGGGCAAGGCACAGGCAGCGGCAGAGGCAAAGAAGCTGTGTTCGGGATTAAAGCATTTAATTTCAATGAGTGATAACAGTGCAGTGGAAGGTGTGTTGTCATTTTGGAAGCTGGCAGGAGAACAAAAGCCGGGATACGGCTATGAGCCGCAGCCTGATGAACTGGCTACAATTATGTTTACTTCGGGAACGACGGGAAAGAGCAAGGGCGTAATGCTTTCGCACCGCAATCTGGCAGAAAATGCAACCTGTCTTGATATGAAAATTGACGAGGGAACAGTAATCATGTCGGTATTGCCGATTCATCACGCATACTGCTTAAGTATGGATATTTTAAAAGCTCTTTCTCTTGGAAGCGTAATCTGTATTAATGACTCGCTGCTTCGTGTTGCAAAGAATATTAAGCTGTTTGAGCCGAATATGATTTTAATGGTTCCGTTGATGATTGAGACGCTTGCCAAAAAGCTTGAAGAGGCTGCGTGGATGCCGGCGGCTATTGTAAAAGCAAAGGTTTTCGGAAAGCAGTTCCACACTATATGTAGCGGCGGGGCATATCTGAATCCGGCATACATACAGACTTTTAAAAAGTATGGAATTACAATCCTGCAAGGCTACGGAATGACGGAATGTTCCCCTGTTATCAGTACGAACTTAAGCTGGAACAGCAAGGAGGGGTCTGTCGGTAAGCTTATGCCAAACTGTGAAGCTAAGACCGTCAATGATGAGCTGTGGGTGAAAGGCTCAAGCGTTATGCAGGGCTACTATCATATGCCGGAGGAGACTGCAAATACTTTGGAAGACGGCTGGCTCAAAACCGGTGATTTGGGATATGTTGACGAGGACGGCTTTGTTTTCCTGACAGGAAGAAAGAAGAACCTGATTATTACGCCTAACGGTGAAAATATATCTCCTGAGGAGATTGAGAATAAGCTCGGAGAAAACCGTATTGTGCAGGAGGTTTTGGTGCGTGACAGTGAGGGCGTCATAGAAGCAGAAATTTTTCCTGATTACGAATATGCGGCTAAGAAGAAGATAAAGGATATTCAGGCTGAACTTCAGAAAATAATTGACGAATATAATAAGAATGTACCTTTATATAAGAGAGTCTTTAAATTGAAAGTCCGTGATACTGAGTTTGAGAAAAACACGACTAAGAAAATTAAGAGATTTTAAATTATAAAAATTGTTAAGCAGACACAAACAGACACATTATTACAAGGCGTTTTCGTTATGATAACATTGTAGCAATGTGTCTTTTTGTATGGAAAAAATATTAAAATATGTTATAATGTGGCTTATCACCGGAAAGGAGGCTTTAGAATATGCCGAACATATTTGATGGAATCAGAAAAATGACAGATGATGAAGTCAGAATACAGATTGCACTTCTAAGGAATGTTACGCTGCTGAATGCTGCTAAGGAAACGTCAGGTAAGGTAATCAGTGGGCTGGCGGATATTGCCAATGCATTTGCGGAGAGCTTCAGTAAAAGAACACCGTTTGATTTTCAGGTGACTAAAGTGTCTGACATGGTGAGAGAGGAATATAACCGTTTAAAGAGCAATGACAGAATACAGCTTGAATATGAATTAAAGAAAGCATTAACTGAAAAATGCAGGGAGTTCTATCCTGAGGAATTAAAGGAAGATGTGTCGGAGGACAGGCTTTCATTTCTTGTAATTAACGAGGCAGCGAAGGTGTATAATATCAACAAATATAAAACTCCTGCTAATAAATTAGAAGAAATCAGCATATCATATAATAATGCACTTTTAGCTTCAATTCATGCGAGACTTATAAAGCAGAATAAAGAAGAACTGATAAAGACGGATCAGAAAATTCAGGATGCTATGAATCAGGTATCGCTTGATACAAAACGGCAGCTTCAGTCAGTGCTTATGCCGAAAGAATTCAGCGGACGCTGTATTGGAAGAATTTTAAGACTGGAGCGTGCTACGAAGTACCTTTCGTATACTGTTACATATCTGGGACTGGACTGTTTCGACTATGTGCTTTCCAATGTGGAAACGGTGTTTGCGGCAGTCAGGAGCTTAAAGAGAACATCGAGAGTACTGTTTGCACAGCTTATATGGAGTTCAAGGAACGCACATGGCGCGAGCTTTAGAGTTGCGGATAATATTTTGCCGTCATATATGACGCCTGATGAAAGACAGGAACTTATAAAGGAAGAAAAAGAATTCCGCGCTGCATTAAGCGGCAGAATACAGGCGGAAAACAGTCTCAAAAAATGTGAAGATATATTGGCAGGACTTGAGGAGAAAAGAGAAGAAGCAGAAGAACGCGTGAATCTTTCGCAGCGTGAATATGATGAGCAGCAGATGAAATTTATGGGGCTTGAGAGCCGTAAAGATGATTATATTAACGGCAGAAAGCCTGAAAATGAAACAAAAAATTATTATAATGATGTCAATGAGACGAAACGGCAGGTAGACCGTACACAGTCCGAGCTTGAAAGGCGTGTGCATCAGTTAAATGAGATAAAGGACAAGCTTGAAAAAGCGGAGGCTGACTGTAATGTTGCAAAGCTTAATTATGAGGTTGTTAAAAGAAAGACTGATGATGAGGTAAGGAAGCGTGCCGATAAGTTAAGAAACAACTGGCAGGCATTTTTCTTTAGATTTGCGTTTGAGGAAGAACTGTTTGAACGTGTTGTTATAGAATTTACGCGAGACGAGCTGCTGTTGGTTGAGGAAATGTTAAAGGAACTGCATGACAGTAGGGATTTAACTGCATTTAAATATGAAGACAAAGATGAGAATGCAGTTACATATTGTGCTGTCACAGGTGGAAAACCTGTGTTTATAGAATATGTAAAGACGCATATTTTGCGAATTGGAAGGAATTAGACTGAAAAATACTATGATGCAATATGATTATGAACAAATCGAAGAATTTTTAAATACAATACCGCAGTTTACCGAGCTTAACGGCTTTGAACGTGCTGGGAAACTTCTCAAGGCACTTGGAAATCCGCAGAAAGGGCTTAAGGTTATACATGTGGCAGGCAGCAACGGAAAAGGCTCTGTATGCGTATATATTGATGAGATATTAAGGGCAAACGGATATCACACAGGTTTATTTGTGTCTCCGCATCTTGTTGATATCAGGGAGCGTATAAGAACGGACGGCAGGCTTATAGACAGGCAGGAGCTTGTCAGAGCATTTGAAAGGGTAAGCGTGGCTGCGGAAAAGCTGCTTGCAGAGGGAATCCGTCTTGCATATTTTGATTACTTTTTTGGAATGGCGATGTGCATATTTATGGAGAAAAATGTGGATATAGTCATTCTTGAGACGGGTATCGGTGGAAAACTTGACGCAACCAATGTAATAGAAAAACCGCTGCTGTCTGTTATCACAACTGTAAGTAAGGAGCATACTGCGGTGCTTGGTGATACGCTTGAAAAGATTGCGGCGGAGAAAGCGGGAATTATAAAGTCAGGTGTTCCTGTTGTCTATTCTGCCAAAGAACCTGATGTGATAAAGGTAATAGAGGAAACTGCAAGAGCTAAAGGTGCATTTCCGGCAGTCGGTGTCAAGCCTGAAATGTATCAAATTTATAAAAACACCGGAAACTGTATTGATTTTTCTCTGCATAATGGTTATTATAAAAACGAGTGTTTTTCACTGGCGACAGGTGCTGTCTATCAGGCGGAAAATTGCAGTATTGCACTGACTGCCGTTAAGGTATTGCAGGAGTGCGGACTGCTTAAGCTTGATGAGGGGAAAATAAAGCAGGCAGTATACAATATGCATTGGGAAGGAAGAATGGAGGAAGTGCTTTCGGGAGTGTATCTTGACGGTGCGCATAATCCTGAAGGGATTGAAAGCTTTATCCGTTCGGCACAGGCAATTTGTGGTGAGAAAAAAGCGGTATTGCTTTTTTCGGTGGTAAAGGATAAAAATTTTGAAAATATGATACGAAGTCTGTCGGAATCGGAGCTGTTTGACTGTTTTATTGTGACGGAGCTTAACAGTTCACGGCGTCTTGACGGAGAGAATATAAAAGAGCTTTTTGCCAAATATACAAATGCAGATGTTTATGAGACAGACAGTTTAAGCGAGGCTTTCAGTATGGGGCGGGCTAAACAGAAAGAGGCAGGCGGCATACTTTTATGCACAGGCTCTTTGTATTTGGTAGGAGAGATTAAAGCACTTCTTTTGATTTAAGAAGTAGAGAAAGGTTTGGTAATATTACATGATAGATTTTGAAGAAGAGATTAAGAAATTTCAGCCTAGTCTGGAGGTGGATGATGCGGAAGATGCAATTTATAACAATGATGTTCCGGACATTACAGATTTAATCAGCAAGATAATGGAAGATATGTCAAAATAGAGCATTGGATTTGGAGGAACATATGAGATGTTATAAATGTGGAGGCACACTGACAGAAGCCGACCGCTGTCCGCAGTGTGGAGCAGACACAGCACTTTATAAAAAAGCAGTCATGGCGTCAAATGCTTACTATAATCTCGGACTTGCAAAGGCGAGGGTAAGAGATTTGTCAGGTGCGGCAGAAAGCCTTAAAACCAGTATAATGATTAACAAGAATAATACTGACGCCAGAAACCTTCTGGGACTTGTATACTGTGAGATGGGCGAGGTTGTGGAGGCTCTCAGCGAATGGGTGATAAGTAAGAATTTAAAGCCTGAGAATAATCCGGCAAGCTCTTATATTGCGCAGATTCAGTCAAATCAGAGCCGTTTTGATATGGTTACGGGTACTGTTAAGAAGTATAATACGGCGTTAAAATATGCCAAAGAGGGTAACCTTGACATGGCAACTATACAGCTCAAAAAAATAGTTGTACAGAATCCACAGCTTATCAAGGCACATCAGCTTCTTGCACTTTTGTATATTAAAGATAAGGAGTATGGCAGGGCAAAGAAGCTTCTTAATTCTGTTCTTAAGATTGACAGAAATAATACGCTTGCACAGCTCTATTTAAAGGAGATAGATGACGAACTGCAGTTAAGAAAGAAGCAGAGTTCGCAGTCTGATTTCCTGCCGAAGAAGCGGGAGAAAAAAGTACCTGATACTAAGCCTTTAAGCGGCAACGATGTTATTATGCCACGCTCATCTTATAAGGAGCCGAGCAATGGCGCAATTACTATTATTAATATACTTGCAGGTGTTGCGATTGGAGCAGCATTAATATGGTTTCTCGTTATGCCGTCAAGATATAAGGGCATTACCGAGGAATATAATAAAAGTCTGCAGGATTACAGTGAACAGTTGTCGTCAGGTAATGTAGAGCTTAATTCTATGACGCAGGAGCTGGAAAAGGTGCGTTCGGAAAAAGAAGCATTAGAGGAAAAACTGTCGGGCTTAAGCGGTGATTCAGGAAGTAATAAGCTGTTGACTGCCGTGATAAAAGCGGCTAATTTATATATTGCCAACGATACTGTGGCGGCGGCAGAAGCGCTGATTGATTTGGATGTCAGTTCACTGCCGACAGATGAAGCAAAGAAGTTGTATAATACAGTAGCGGAGGCTACGATGAAGCCGGCTGCCAATGAGTTTTACAATAAGGGAACTACCGAATATGGCAAAGCAGATTACAGCAGTGCAGCAGAAAATTTTGTTAATGCATTTAAGTGTGACAGTACGAAAGCAGAGGCGGCATATTATGCGGCAAAATGCTATGTAGCGTTAAACCAGCCGGAGAACGCCAAGAAATACTATCAATATATTGTTGAGGGATTTCAGTCAAGTTCATACTATTCAGAGGCAGATGCATATGTAAAGTCGCATTAATGGACCATTTGGAAAAATAAATAATACACGCATGGATAAACCTGACAAACACATATAAAGGGTGTTTGTCAGGTTTCTTATTTTTAAATCATGGAGGTAACAGCATGGAAACAGCAAAAAGTCCGGCAAAAGAGGAATGGTCAGAAAATAAACACACCGATTATATCTATATGGTATCGGGAAACAGGCTTGTTGTCAGCATGAATGCAGAGCTTGATCATCATCTGGCAGATGAGATGAGAGATGTCATTGATAATGTGATAGATGAGAGGGGCGTCAGACATCTGATATTTGATTTCTCCAAGATTGGATTTATGGACAGCTCAGGAATAGGGCTTATCATGGGAAGATACAAAAAGCTTAAGGATATAGGAAGCATAAGCATTGCGGGTGCTAATGAGAGTATTCAGAGAATCATTTTGATTTCAGGGCTTCACAAGCTGGTGCATACATACGATGATATCGGTCAGGCAGCCAAAAATATTGAAAAATAGCGAGGGTAAACATGAAAAATAAGGCAGATAATTCAATGGAAATTATATTTGACGCAAAGTCAGAAAATGAAAGCTTTGCAAGAGTAGTAGCGGCGGCATTCTGCACAAGACTTGACCCGACAGTTGAGGAAATTGCAGATATTAAGACTGCTGTTTCGGAAGCCGTGACTAACAGTATCGTGCATGGCTATGACGGCAGAGAGGGGCAGATTCTCATGCGGTGCAGTATTGTTGACAGAGACGTAATTATTGAGATTGAAGATGAGGGCGTTGGAATTGAAAATGTTGAGCGTGCGATGGAACCGCTTTATACAACAAAGCCGGAGCAGGAGCGTTCAGGCATGGGCTTTTCATTTATGGAAGCGTTTATGGACGAATTAAAGGTTACTTCAGGAAAAAACAGTGGAACAACTGTAACAATGAAAAAAAGAATAGGTGTAGAAAATTAGCAGATAGGGTGTGATTATATGGATCATACTAAGGAACTGATTGAGAGGGCACACAAAGGAGATGGTGAAGCCAGAGAAAAGCTGGTGCTGGAAAATATGGGACTGATTGGAAGCATTGTCAAAAGATTTGCAGGAAGAGGATATGAACAGGAGGATTTATTTCAGATTGGAAGTATAGGTCTTATTAAAGCTGTTGATAAGTTTGATACGTCTTTTGATGTTAAATTTTCAACATATGCAGTTCCGATGATTACGGGGGAGATTAAAAGATTCCTAAGAGACGACGGCATGATAAAGGTCAGCAGAAGTCTCAAGGAAAATTCCGTTAAAATGGCTCGTGCGATTGAGGAATACCGAAGGGAACATCAGTGCGAGCCTACGGTGGAGCAGCTTGCCGAAAAGACGGGAATTGACCCGGAGGAGATTGTTATGTCTTTTGAAGCGGCGGCAGATGTGGAATCTATATACAGAACAGTCTATCAGGGAGACGGAAGCGAGGTCTGCCTGATTGATAAAATAGAAGAAAAACGTAATTATAATGAAGAATCGGTTAATCGAATGGTGATTCAGCAGATTATGGACGAGCTTCCCGAAAATGAGCGTATGCTTATTAAAATGCGGTATTTTGAAGAACGTACGCAGACAGATATTGCAGGTGAACTGGGAATTTCGCAGGTGCAGGTCTCAAGAATGGAAAAGCGTATTCTTGCGGCGATGAAGAAAAAACTTGCGTGATTTTCTGCATAAAATTACAGTTATTGAGGATACTAGCAATTATTAAAAGTATCAAAAAGGACTGTAAGAATTATGAGTGAAACATTATATATTCAGATTAACAGAAATGTAGAAGTTGATAAAAGAGATATAACAGTTGGTGATGTTGCGACTCTCCTTTGTAAGAACGCCAGTGTGACAGCGCGTGTAAAAACGATAAAGCTTGTCACACTGCCTGACGTTCCTAAAAGGAGAGTCTGTTTTTCTGTTATGAAGGTAATAGAACTGATTAATAAGATATATCCCGACGTAGAGGTAAACAACATTGGGGAAAGCGATTTTATTATAGATTATATCCGTCAGAAAAAGAAAAATAAATGGCTTGAATGGCTTATGGTTGCGTTGGTCGCCGTTTTTGTTTTTGTGGGAAGTGCATATGCTATAATGGCATATAATAACGATGTTAATACGATTGAATTGTTTGAAAAAGTATATGAAATGTT
>JAGAJD010000116.1 GCA_017626275.1 Lachnospira sp. | reverse complement strand
TATCACCCTTCTGTGTCACCATCTGCTTTTCCTGAATAGGACTTACACCGTTCTTAGGATAAAATACTATAATCTTTGTTCCCTTAACATCAGCAAAACCTGCCAAAGCAGCCTTTCCTGTATCACCTGATGTTGCAGTAAGTATAACAATTTCATTCTCTACATTGTTCTTTCTCGCAGAAGTCGTTAATAAATGTGGCAGAATTGACAATGCCATATCTTTAAATGCGATTGTCGAGCCATGGAATAACTCCAGATAATATGCTCCCTCTGCTTTTACAAGAGGTGCAATTACTTCTGTATCAAACTTTTCATCATATGCCTTATTGATACAGTCCTTTAACTCTTCCTCTGTAAAGTCATCAAGCATAAGCTTCATTACTTCATATGCAACTTCCTTATAAGACATCTTAGATAACTCTTCCAAACTCTTATCCAATGCCGGAATACTATCAGGAACAAATAAACCTCCGTCTGAGGCAAGTCCTTTTAAAATTGCCTGTGATGCAGTAACCTTTACGTTGTCGTCTCTGGTACTTCTGTAAAACAAACTCATTATCTCTTCCACCTTTATATTTCATTTGATTATTCTGCCCGAAAGCATCTGACTGTCATTATACAACATTAACAACAATAAACACAATACCATTTTGCATTTTTTCCCACACATGTTATAATGTGTATAAAGTTCAGCCATGCAAAATCATATATATAAACAGCATGTGCAAGTTTACTTGCAACAGGCTGGTTATATATATGATTTTATAGGGCGGTACGCCCGTCATGAATAATTTGCCGGCCAAAACCTAAATTATCAGGCAACAATGTACATTCCGGCAAATTATGAATGCATGGCTGAACATCAAGCCATGCAAAACCACGTGTGCAAACAGCATGTGCAAGTTTACTTGCAACAGGCATGGCTGAACATCAATCTTTAATTCAAGGAGGCTCTCTATGGCTGCCGGCGTATATACAGCATACAAAAAGGACAATACAGAATATTACCGCGTTTCCCTCACCTGCAAAAACAAGCACATCAGTCTGGGAAGCTTTGACGACTACACTTTGGCAGGAGAAGTCTATAAAGAGGCCGACTCAATTTTAAGAAATGAAGCTGCCTGCGGATATCAGCATTTTATCAACCCGTCAGACTACACTACAAGCTACGGCTCATGCAGTTCGCCGCTCTCCTTTGAAAAGTTCGTTATTCTTGTTAATCTGCGCGATAACGGAATATATATAAAAACGCCTGTTTATTTGTGCGAAAAATACTTTTTATATTTTCTCAGCCCAAAAACAGTTTTAAAATTCGATATTGAAGATTTATTTTATTATTCAAGCCACAAAATTATGAGCCGTGGAGGATACTTCTTTGTAAATGATTTCGGTATGCAGACAAGCATATTGAACCGTTTCGGAATACGAAACCATTCCGTAAAAGGGAAAGACTATATTTTCCGCAACGGAGACGAGCATGATTTCCGCTACTCAAATGTAGCAGTTATCAACAAATATAACGGCGTTGAACAGATTACTAAAAACGGACGTATTCAATATAAAACAAGAATACACATCAACGGCAACTATATAATAGGTACATATAATACTGAAAATGAAGCTGCCATCGCATATAACCGCGCCGTTGACATTTTAGCAGAAAAGCTTCCCTGTTTCAGAAGCTACCCGCAAAATTACGTTGAAGGCTTATCACACATTGAATATGCCTCTATCTATAACACAATAAAAATCTCAAAAAAATTCCGAAAATATATAGAAGAACTGTCCGCCGTTTCCAAATAACAGCGGACAGTTCTTTTTTATTTCTGATTGATATAATT
Organism: Lachnospira sp.; assembly: GCA_017626275.1. Taxonomy (GTDB): domain Bacteria; phylum Bacillota; class Clostridia; order Lachnospirales; family Lachnospiraceae; genus Lachnospira. The sequence continues at coordinate 1,471 of JAGAJD010000116.1, read as the reverse complement.
AATCAATCCTTCTGCTTTAATAATCTTCTGCATAAATTCAGGAAATGCCTGACCTGTGAAGCTCTCACCTGTTGTCTTGTCAGTGATTACGCCGCTGTCAAAATCAACCTCAACCTCATCTCCTGCATGAATTGCCTTAGCTGCCTCAGGACATTCAATAATCGGAAGTCCTATGTTTATCGAATTACGATAAAAGATTCGTGCAAATGTCTCTGCGATTACACAGCTTACTCCTGCTGCTTTGATAGCAATCGGAGCATGTTCTCTTGAAGAACCACAGCCAAAATTCTTATTTGCGACAATAATATCGCCTTTTGTTACATTTTTAACAAAATCCTTATCAATATCTTCCATACAATGTGTTGCCAGCTCTGCCGGATCTGATGAATTCATGTATCTTGCAGGAATAATTACGTCTGTATCCACATTATCACCAAACTTAAAAACTCTTCCTTCTGCTTTCATTACAATCTCCTTTCCTTTTATAAACCAAGCTCTGACGGCTGGCTGATTTTTCCTGTAACTGCACTTGCTGCTGCCACGGCAGGACTTGCAAGATAAATTTCCGAATCCACATGTCCCATACGACCGACAAAGTTACGGTTAGTTGTAGATACACAGCGTTCTCCCTCTGCAAGAATACCCATATATCCACCAAGACATGGACCACATGTTGGTGTGCTTACAACAGCTCCCGCCTTAATAAATGTCTGAACAAGACCTTCCTCGATTGCCTGCATATAAATGCTCTGTGTAGCAGGAATCACGATTACTCTCAAGCCCTTTGCAACCTTTCTTCCCTCTAAAATCTTTGCCGCACAGCGTAAGTCGTCAATTCTTCCGTTAGTACAAGAACCGATTACTACCTGATCAATCTTAATATCATCTATTGAATCAACTGTGTGAGTGTTTTCAGGAAGGTGCGGGAACGCAACAGTCGGCTTAATCTCTGCCAAATCAATAGTATAAACCTCGTCATACTCTACGTCCTCATCTGCCGTATACTCAACAAACGGTCTCTTTGAATGTTCCTTCATATACTCTCTTGTCAAATCATCAACAGGGAAAATACCATTTTTTCCGCCCGCTTCAATCGCCATATTCGCAATAGTAAATCTGTCGTCCATTGAAAGATTGGCAATACCGTCTCCCGTAAATTCCATTGACTTATATAACGCACCGTCTACACCGATCATACCGATAATATGAAGAATAATATCCTTACCGCTTACCCATTTTGACGGCTTTCCTGTAAGTACGAACTTAATTGCTGACGGAACCTTAAACCATGCCTTGCCTGTTGCCATACCTGCTGCCATATCAGTAGAACCTACACCTGTTGAAAATGCACCAAGTGCTCCGTATGTACATGTATGTGAATCCGCACCGATAATAACATCACCTGCTACCGTTAAGCCCTGCTCAGGCAGAAGTGCATGTTCAATTCCCATCTGTCCTACTTCAAAATAAT
>JAGAJD010000115.1 GCA_017626275.1 Lachnospira sp. | reverse complement strand
ATGTAGTGAATATTATGTCAATAATATGAAGAGGGAATAAGATGAATTGTGAAAATATCAGTGCCAGAAAGGTTGACTATTATGTAAATAATCCGCAGGCGGTTATTATAGATTTAAGAAGCCGTGAGGATTATAACAGACTTCATATATCCGGTGCGGTAAATGTTCCGTTTGATGATATGGAGATGAAATTGGAGCAGGAAAAAAGTGATGGTATAATAATAGGTAAAAAGCGATATAATAAGAAAAATATATTTGTAGTTTATTGTGATAGAGGTTCAAAAAGTCTTATTATTTGTTCAAAACTGGCACAGCGGGGATATCAGGTTAAAACAGTTGTAGGCGGGATTAGTCAGTATCACGGTAAATATTTAGTGAAAAATGTGCGTAACTATTAATATTGTAAAGCTTTTTGAGATATGTTATATTGAAAGAAGAAAGAAAAAACTTAAATAAAGAAAATCTGAAATGAGGAAGTATATGAATACATATGAGTTAGTTGCACCATGTCATTTTGGTCTGGAGGCGGTCTTAAAAAGAGAAATATATGATTTGGGTTATGAGATTACATCGGTTGAAGACGGCAAGGTCACTTTTGAGGGAGATGCAGAAGCAATTTGCAGAGCTAATATTAATTTAAGGACAGCGGAGCGAATCCTTTTAAAAGTGGGGCAATTTCGTGCATGTACTTTTACAGAGTTATTTGACAATGTGGCTGACTTAAACTGGGAGGATTATATTCCGGAGGACGGTAAATTCTGGGTTACTAAGGCTAATTCAGTTAATAGTAAGCTGTTTAGCAGCTCAGATATTCAGTCGATAGTGAAAAAAGCCATTGTTGAGCGTTTAAAGCGCAAATATCATGTGAACTGGTTTCAGGAACAGGGGTGTGACTATCCGATTCGTGTCATGATAATGAAGGACATTGTGACCATATGCCTTGATACGACGGGGGATTCGCTGCATAAGCGAGGATACCGTCCGGCTGCGGGAAAAGCGCCTATTTCGGAGACATTAGCGGCTGCGCTTATTAAGCTTACACCGTGGAATAAAGACAGAATTTTTATTGATCCATTTTGCGGAAGCGGAACATTTCCGATAGAGGCTGCCATGATGGCGGCAAATATAGCACCGGGAATGAATCGTTCATTTACGGCCGAAAACTGGCAGAATATTATTCCTAAACAGGAGTGGTATATGGCTATGGAAGAGGCAAATGACAATATTAATATGGAGATTGACACAGACATTCAGGGCTTTGATTTAGATGAAAATGTGGTAAGAATTGCAAGGCAGAATGCAAAAAATGCGGGAGTAGACAAACTGATTCATTTTCAGGCAAGAGATGTGCGTAATTTAAGTCACCCTAAGAAGTATGGATTTATAATTACTAATCCTCCGTATGGAGAAAGACTGGAGGAGAAAGAGGCTCTTCCGGCTTTATACTCTGCGCTTGGCAGACAGTTTGCCAATTTAGATGCGTGGTCAGCTTATGTGATTACTTCATATGAAGATATAGAAAAATATTTTGGAAGAAAAGCGGATAAGAACAGGAAAATTTACAACGGAATGTTAAAAACATATTTCTATTCATTTCTTGGCCCGAAACCGCCGAAAAGAAAAGATATGGAAAATAAGAACGGAGATAAGAGATAAAAATGAAAAAGATAATATTTGCTTCCAATAATGAGGGTAAGATAAAAGAAGTTAAGCAGATTTGCAGTGACATGAATGTAGAAATCATTTCAATGAAAGAAGCAGGAATAGAGCTGGATATTGAGGAGAATGGAACAACTTTTGAAGAAAATGCACTTATTAAAGCGGAAGCTATCATGAAGGTAACAGGTCAAATTACCATTGCGGATGATTCGGGACTGGAAGTTGATTATCTGGGAGGAGAACCGGGAGTTTATTCTGCAAGATATATGGGGCATGACACGCCGTATGATATAAAGAATCAGGCGATTATTGACCGTTTGAAGGGGGTTGAGGAGAAGGACAGGACAGCGAGGTTTGTATGTGCAATGGCAGCGGTGTTTCCCGACGGCAGACATTTTACAACAAGAGGAACGATGGAGGGCATTATCGGTTATGAAATTAAGGGCAGCAATGGATTTGGTTACGACCCGATAGTATATCTTCCTCAATATCAGAAAACCTCGGCAGAATTATCACCGGAAGAAAAAAATAAAATCAGTCATCGTGGCGAAGCACTTGAAAAGCTGAAAAATCAGCTCACAGAATATATTTCATTGTAATAGTAATGGAGGACATGTATGCAAAGGATAATGATCGTTAGTGATACGCATAAACGACTTGGAAACCTTTATGAAGCATTGGACAGGGAAAAGAATATAGATAAGCTTATACATTTAGGGGATTTGGAGGGAGATGAGGACATTATCCGTGAAATGGTGTCATGTGAGGTGCTTATGGTACCGGGAAATAATGATTACTATTCACAGGAACCGCGTGAGATTGAACTGCAGATTGCAGGAAAAAATGTTTTGCTCACGCATGGTCACTATTATTATGTTTCACTTGATTTGCAGACAATCCGCAGAGAGGCGGTTGGAAGGGGAATGGATATAGTAATGTTCGGTCATACACATCGACCTGTTATCGAAGAGGAGGAGGAGCTTACATTAATTAATCCCGGGAGCATCTCATATCCAAGACAGCAGGACGGAAAATGTACTTATATTATTATGGAAATATCTGAAAACGGAAAAATTTCTTATGTT
>JAGAJD010000114.1 GCA_017626275.1 Lachnospira sp. | reverse complement strand
TGAAGTAAGCAGTATGACGGGAGTTGCAAAGACAGCCGTCAAGAACAGATATTATTCCATTGTAAGAAAGATGAGAAAGGAGCTGAGTGATTATGAGTAGGGTTAAATATCCCCATAAAGAGGAAATAAACAGACAGATTCAGAATATACTTGATGAATCGGGAATGTTTGAGCAGACTGAAAAAAATCAGAGGTATACGGAATTTGTGCAGGTGAAGCGCAAACCCTTTTTAAGAACCGAGATAGTATTTCCGGTAGCTGCGGCTGCGGTAGTATTATTGTCGGTTATAAGCATAAAAATGATTCCGGGCATATTACCGGGGGAATATAGAACCGGTTCATCAAATTCCGGAATAGAAGCGATGACAAATGTGATTGCAGATGATACAATAAAGACAGCGAACACGACTAAAATAAATGATAATATAGAGGTCGCTAAATTATCAAGAACGAGATATCTTGCTAAACAGACGGACGGAAATACGCAAATAACAGTTGAGATTGTTTATAATTATCCGCAGGTGTATTATAAAGGTGTACCTGTGATAAAAATTTCGGAATATTATGAACAAAGATTTGAGGAAATTATACAGCAGGCTGAGAACAGGTATGGCGGTAAGCTTTTGGAAGACAGAAATAATCCTGATTATGACACGGAGAATATTTCAAAGATACAATATAACTGTTCTGCAATGAGTGGAATTTCGACAGATGAGAATAATCTGATAACAATTTATGAGAATTATACGGAAAATGCAAAAGGTTACGGTGAAACAACCACTATTAATGCGATATATGGAAGTAATTTTGATGCAGTAACGGGGCAAAGGCTTGAATTGAGTGATATATTTGCAGATGAAGCAAAGGCATTGTCTAAATCAGGTATGAACGAGATATATGAGGTTGTAAAGAATACAGCGAAAGAACAGCTTAACGGAATAACTGTTGATATAGAAAAGGTTAAGGAAAGCGGAAGCTGGTATTTCAGTTCAGATGGACTTACAATCTGCATTAATGATATAAAAGGCGAAGATAATACACGACCGGGAATGATATACCGCAACTATTACAGTGCGTCAGTTGTTATTCCATACAATTCTCTTCCTGCGTTAAAAGCCGGATACATCAACTAAAATGTAACAGTTCAGCCAATAAAATATAGAAAGACGAGAGGAACCTATGGAAGAGTTGGAATTTTATTTAAAAAAGGCGAAAAGAGTAATGCATGAGGTTAAAAGAAGTGTTGTGGGAAAAGATGAGGCTGTCTGCAAGATTCTTATGGCTATTCTTGCAAGAGGTCATATTCTGATTGAAGATATTCCGGGAGTCGGAAAGACTACAATGGCGATGGCATTTGCAAAGACATTGGGCTTAGACTGCAACAGAATCCAGCTTACGCCTGATGTAATGCCATCAGACCTTACGGGCTTTAGCATGTATAACAAAGCAGCAAACAGATTTGAGTATAAGCCGGGTGCTGTGATATGCAATATACTTATAGCAGATGAGATTAACAGAACCTCTCCCAAAACCCAGTCAGCATTGTTAGAGGCAATGGAAGAGGGACGGGTGACTGTGGACGGACAGACTATTGAACTTCCGAAGCCGTTTATAGTTATGGCGACGCAGAATCCGTTTGGCTCTATCGGAACACAGAAGCTTCCTGAATCGCAGCTTGACCGTTTTATGATGAAACTGTCGCTTGGCTATCCTACGGTAGAAGATGAGGTAGCCATTTTAAAAAGTAAGAAGAATAAGGCAAGAATTGCGTCTGAAAATATATTATCACCGAGAGAGCTTGCGGATATGCAGGAATATGTTGATGATATTTATGTTGATGACAAGATTTACGAATATGTGGCACGTATTGCAAAAGCAACGAGAAACAGTGACGAGATTGTTGAGGGAATGAGTCCGAGAGGAAGTATTTCCGTAATAGCAATGGCTAAGGCGGAGGCATTCTTAAGAGGACATGATTACGTTCTTCCGTCAGATATTCAATATGTACTTACCGATGCAGTGGCACACAGGATTGTTGCAGACAATGGGTTAAGAAAAGGAAACATTACCGCTGAGACAGCATTAAAAAATGTTCTGGAAAGGGTGGAAGTACCCAGAATTGATATGAAAAGGGTCGTATAGATGAAGAGATGGTTATTATATTTGATATGCATTTTTTCTATTCTTGTACTTAATGTTTTATATGTGGAATACCAGTTTTTTGTGCTTCTTATGCTTGTGATTGCAGTTCCGCTTATATCGTGGCTGTTATTTATATTTTCGACTGTTGGGCTGAAAGTGTATATGCAGCTTCCGCAGTCAATAGTTTCTTTAGGGGAAGAAGTGGTTATTAGAATTAAAGCCGTAAATAAAAGATTTATGTTCGTTGGAAAGCAGAGCTATATTATAGGAATGCATTATTCCAATACAGAGCAGGCGCAGGCGGAGACACTTAAAGTAACGGCAGATTTAGAGAGCGTGGAGGTGTCGTTAATTGATTTTAAGCCGGAGCATTGCGGAATCGTTGAGATTACGGTTAAAAAAGTATATTTGCAGGACTATTTGGGAATTTTCAGAGCTTCAAGAGATTATAACGGGAAATGTGAGCTTGCAGTTATGCCTGAACAGGTATTGTCCTCAAAGGTTAAGTCGTATGCTGAGAGGCAGCAGGAATACAGCATTATAAGTGGTCGCGAGGAAGATTCAGAGGTAGTTGACTGGCGTGAATTTCAGCCGGGTGATAAGCTTAACCGTATTCACTGGAATATGAGTGTTAAAGCTGATGAGATGATTGTAAAGCAGTATGGAAGCAGAGGGGATATAAAATATGTATTGCTTGCAGATTTGACACAGTTAAAGAAAGAAAATTTTAGGGATATTCTCGACAAAATTTATGCGGCTGTGTATTCAATAGGCAATATGTATCTGGAAAATGGGTTCGAGGTGCTTATACTTGCGTGGAATGAAGAAAGTGCATTTGTGGAGAGATATGAGTCCGGCAGCACGCAGGAGCTTGACAGAGCTATGTGCGGACTTATGCAGATAAAATGCAGTATCAATGCAGGGGAAAATGTTGTGGACAAGTATTTGAAGGGGGAATATTTGCAGTACAGAGCAGTATTTGTGACTGCAAAAAATTATAATATTAACCAAATTCAGGTGGTTAATGTTATGGAAGCAAACTTACAGGAGATAGTTGATAATTTGTGGCAGAAGATATAGGTGGTTTGGCAATTATGGGTAATAATTCAGGAATAAGATATACGGCAAGACTGGTTCTTACTATGTTAGGTTCATATGGTATTCTGAGAGTGATAACCTCGGCAGCACTTTCAGGTGTATCTGATTTTATGGTGATTTTAGCCGTGTGCATATATTCTGTTATATGCGTGATGGGAGTTTATAACAGGCAGAGTATTAAAAAATTTCTCTGCGGGACAGGTGCGGTTTTTTTAGTCCTGGCGTTTATGTGCAGACATACATTGAGCAGAGGCGCGCGTTATATTTATAATGATGTCATGTATGCCCTTGAAAAGCCATACGGCTTAAATCTGCCAAAAGCTGCAGTGGTGGAAACGAAAACGGCTGTTATTGATGAGAATACGACAATGCTTTTTGTTTCATTTCTTGTGGTGCTTGTGGTGACAGTTGTAGTCGTTTACGTGCATAATATGATTGGCTCATTGTTATCGGTGCTTCCTGTGATGATTTTATTTGTTTCTATGGCGGCAGTACCGGACGTATTGTCGTTTTTTTTATGCATAAGCTATATATTCGGCGTTTCTGCGCTTCACGGCAGTGAGGGGGGAGAGCGTCAGGCATTTGCGGTGCTTTCAATCAGCCTTTTTGTATTTCTGGCAGGCATAACTTTTATGCCGTCATATGGATTTAAACGTTTTGCTGTGTTTGAGCAGCTTAACCGGGAAGCAAAAGAGCGTTGGAGCTGGGTTGCTGACGGTTCAGACAAGGACGAGGTGTCAGGAATTGTCAGTGGCGGAATAGGAAAAGGTGTATTAGGAGAAATGGAGGGACTGCGTTATAAGAACGTAACGCTGTTTACGCTAAGCACAGTTGATACAGGGAAAAATCAGTACCTTCCACGCTTTATAGGGGAATCGTATTACAAAAACCGCTGGGAGGAAGAATTAAGCACAACCATGAAGAAAGGTTTGAAGGAAGAATTTATAGACCTTTTGGATACTGACAGTCAGCTTAGGCATTACGTTGCGGGCGGAAGCGGGGATTATTACAGTAAGGTGAGAAAATTTCCGTATACTATTAAATTTGTCGAGGGTGATAGAGAAAGCGGAACGTACATTGATACCGATATAACTGATTATTCACGCTTTAAAAAAGCAGCAGAACAACTGCAAAAATCGACGGGTACCTATCAGTATGGCAGGTGGGTTTATTATCCCGAAGAGGAGGAGGAATTACGTCAAACAATATATTATGATTATCTTGAGGTTCCTGATGATATAAGAAAGATGATAAACGGTCTTATGGGAAATGTTAATGTTTCGACATATGAGCAGAAAGAGTACTATATTAAATATGTTAAAGATTATTTATCTCAGAATTATACATATAATTTAATTCCGGGAAGTGTGCCGGAGGGGAAAGATTTTGTAGAGTATTTCCTGTTGGAGAGCAAACAGGGATACTGTACATATTTTGCGACTGCAGCTACGCTTATGTATCGTTGTGCGGGTATTCCGGCGAGGTATGTTGAGGGCTATGTAGTTACAGAGGATTTAATAAAGCAGGGAACTCTTTCACAGACGCGGGTTTTAAGATATTTTAATGACGGTGTGAAATATTATGTTGACAGTACGGCTTCGGTTGTTGAAGTTGAGGATAATGCGGCGCATGCGTGGGTTGAGGTATATATGGACGGCTATGGCTGGGTTCCGGTTGAAGTAACTCCCGGCGGCGGAAATAATAATACAGTTAATCAGCTTACATCACCGGGGATAGCGCAGAATACGGAAACGATGCAGACAGAGCCTGTTACGGAGGCGGAAACTCACAGCACAGAGTCTGAAACAGGTGTAAAAGAAGCAGATGAAATGCAGAAAGATTCAGATGAAGAAACGCACAACAATGAAGAAGCGGTAAGTGATACAAAGACAGCATTTGGAAACAATTTATTTTTACAGGTGCTTGTGTGGACGGCTGTAATAGTAGTATTATTATTTATACTGATATTTGCAAGATATTTCGCAGTAACGGAATATAGGAGCGTTAAGAGAAGAAACAAAGGTATGAAAAATGGTACACCAGAACAGAGACTCATGTTGGTGGCAGAGGAGTATGGTTATCTTGAAAATATTATAGCATTTGCAGGATATCAGAGAGCAGACGGGCTGGAGTATGAGACATATGCGGGATATCTTTCTGAGATTTCTCCGATTTTCAGTTCTGCCATAGTT
>JAGAJD010000113.1 GCA_017626275.1 Lachnospira sp. | reverse complement strand
TACAGTATGAGATTCAGATTTATAGAGGGATAACACCGTTTATAATGCATACTGCATATTTTAGGTGGAGAGACGTCATAACGTCACGAACATTTCTCAATTATCTTGTATGCGGAATTTTGCTTTTTTTACTGGTTTATTTTTCGTGTAAGAAAGACAGAAAGGTGTAGGGCTATGAAGCAGTATATAAAAAATATTTGGCTGTTGTTTGGAGTGCTGATAGCAGAATTAAATGTTTTTTTTACAGGGATATCGCTTATTAAATTTTCACCGTCTTCCTGTGAAGATATTGTAAAGAGTATTTTTGATACAGGAAGATATAAAGAGCAGTTTTTCTGGCTTCAGGCTTGGTTTATATTTGTATTTGTATTTTTTCTTTTTGTATATTTTAACCTGTTTAGCAATCTGATTGATGAAACGCCGAGGTATCGTTCTATCAAATTATACAGATATGGAAAAGACAGATACTTAAAGGAGTGTATGAAAAAGGTTTTTTACGGGGATTTATACGGAATTATTGCAATGGCGGCAGGTGTGATTGTAAGCGGAGCTATTCTTGTGGCAGGGGGAAATGTAATCGGTATTAATGCAGCACAATGTATAGCTGTCGGGCTTCAGTTTGCAAAAATATTTTTTGTGATTGCGTTGTATGGCAGCATAACTGTTTACTTGATGTTATGGAAAAACAGTAATTTTGCAATGTGTTTCATGCTTTGCATTATGTTTGTTCAGCTTGTTGTGGAAATTTTTACAAATAAAGTGCATTTTTTTACTTATGCAGGCACTTTTGAAAATGTGGGTTATATAATACTTTTGATGCTGTTAAATGTGGCAGTGAACTTTTTAGTCAGACGGGCAGTAAAAAAAATCAGCCTGTGTTAGAGGAGTGGAAGATGAAAGAAATACTTAGAATGGAAAACGGAACAAAAAAATTTAAGAATGAAATAATATTCAGCGATGTGAGCATTTCATTTGAGACAGGAAAAAGCTATGGATTTGTAGGACCAAATGGGTGCGGGAAGAGTGTTTTTTTTAAAACATTATGTGGGTATTCCCTTTTGACGAAAGGCAGGGTTATCTATAACGGCAAGATTATCGGAAAAGAACAGGATTTTATTGACGATGCAGGAATTGTAATAGAGGAGCCGGAATTTATCAACAGTTTATCAGGATTTGACAATTTGAAAATTCTTGCAGGGATACAAAAAAAGATTACAGAGAATGATATCGTTGATACGTTAAAGCAGTTTGGGCTGTATGAGGACAGGGATAAAAAGGTAGGAAAATATTCAATCGGAATGAAGCAGAAATTAAGACTGGTACAGGCGGTTATGGAAAAGCCGCGCATACTCATTTTAGATGAGCCAATGAATGGTCTGGATAAGAAATCTGTTAAAGTGGTGGAGGATATTTTAAAGACATTTGTGCAGAGTGGCGGAACGCTGTTAATGACAAGTCATATTGAGCAGCAGGTACAAGCGTGCTGCGATATTGTTTATGAGATTGACGAACATAAAATTGAACTTCAATGATAAGAAGCAGGCATGGCATTATAGTTGGCGTCATGCCTGCGGTGTTGTTAAGAATCGCAAAACAGAGAAAGTTTTGCATAAAAATCTTCTAAAATAAATCGTGAATCAATGGAGCTATATACTTTAATTGCACGATGTTTTCCATTATGTATATAATTCATATTTTCGTCAAATTCAGGGGCAGGACACCAACTCCATTTTCCGCAGTCATTATAAAGAATAACACCAATAGCCGGAGAATCACCTAAAATTCTGTATTCGGCAGGTCTTTCTTTTCGTGCATTATTAAATGAAATAACATTCTCTGTTAAATATTTTCCTATTGCTCCAAAAGGATACACTTTTTTCCATAGCTCTGCAAAACTTACAGGCATCATGCGGTATACATTACGTGGAATTTGCCATAATTCTACACTTGATTGAAATACAATATTTGCAGCAATAATATCATTATTAAGATTGTATTCCCAACCTCCGCAAGGCCAGTCACGTCCTCCAATCCAAATAACCTTAATATTACGTTCGCAAATTTCAGGTTTTAAAAGTATTGCAGAAGCCATATCTGTTAAAGGTCCTAAAAATGCAATATAGAGAGGTCGTTCGTCATCTTTCATAGATTCTTCAATAATTAACTGTGAACCTTCAGAATCAATAGGCGAAAATTTATCTGTAAGTGCATGCTCAGCTCCGTTTAATACATTTATTTTCTTAGGTAAATCCATTTTATTAAGAAGTAGCATTGTTTCATCATAACTGTCTCTTTGACTATGTAAGGATTTTTCTGTTCCGAAATGTGCAGGAATAATTCCTCTTAAATCAAATGATTGACTAAGAATGGCATGAACAATAGCAAACTGGTCATCAACTTCATTTTTAACATCAGTGTTGAGTATAACACGTATCTGTTTTTCTTTAGGAATATTAAAATTGTGCATAGTAAGCCTCCTTTATTTATTATATTGTTATAATCAGCTGACACGTTTAATACGCAGTGCAATAAATTCTCTGCCCGGCAGTGTTACGGTTGGGTTGTAACTGCAGGTATAGTGGTAGCGGTCTTTGTCAGTAATTTCGTAAAGCTCTTCAACAGGTGTAATTGTCATATTCCAGGTGTCTATAATTTCCACTTTGAATTTTGCTCCCATTGGAACATCTATTTTAAAAGCGGGAAGCTCAAATTTCCATTTTTCCGGTTTTTCGTAGCTGAAATAATATAAATAGTAACTGCCGTTTTTGCCGGCACCGTCAATTACCCACCAGCGGTCAAGCGGCTCTAAGCCATAGAGTCCGCTGTCTTTAACAATATTTTTTAAAAATTCTATTCGTTTTGGACTTTTGCCTCTAAGTGTTCCGCCTTTTGCCCACCAGATAATATCCTCCGGGTGGGTAAATGTTTCGCCATGCGTTGTATATGTTCCCGAAATAATGGACTGCCAGAATTTATCTACCAGTTCTTCCGCGGATAAGTGTCCCCAACGCTGTATAAGATTACCCTCATAACCGACTTCATCATAAATGACAGGTTTGTGGTAAGCGTCACGAAGCAGTTTTAAGCGTCCCATTCCTGCACTGACAGTTCCCCTGAGAGTTCCAAGCTGAATACTTGCATGTGTAATATTAGGATTCCAATGGTCATACAAAACATCGCCCTGGTGAATAGAAAGCAGGTGGTGAAAACAGTCATTTTTCGCAGTAAGTTCAATGTAATGATCCCAGTCTTCCTTGCATTTCTCTTTAACATAATCGTATTCATTTGCCATAGACCACCATACATTTCTGAAAGACGAAAGCCTTGCAATAATATAATTAAGATAACGGTCATCAGCCTCACGTCCCATACTGTCAAAGCCCCAATGCCCTTTGTCATATGGGTGAAAAAGAATTAAATCAGCTTCAATGCCAAGCTCCATCAGCTTTAAAATTTGTTGCTCCAAATGCCGGAAAAATTCGGGATTGAATTTTGTGAAATCCCAATCACATGGCGCAGTTCCTTCAAATGGGTATAATTCGGGTTCATTACTATTATTGGAGTAGCTCTTTGGAAATACACACATACGCACTTTATTAAAGCAGTTGTTTTTAAGGGTTTCAAGTGTTTGTTCCTGTAACTCGCGGCTTTGATGAACCCAGGCATAGCATGTTGTTCCGAAAGGGAAAAAAGGTGTGCCGTCTGCATAAGCAAAATGGTATTGGTTATGTACCTGAACTAAACCATGGTTGTTTTCTGAAGGTGAGATACAGAGCATATCTCCGCTGATATTATTAAGTTCCTCGCAGTTGCTTTCGGTAGTATAGCTCCAGTTACCTTCTTTTGTAGGCATAAACCGGATTTTATAAATTCCGTTTCCATCATAAAAGCCGTTAATTTTAAGTGCTTTATTGTCCTGCGAAAAAACAGCGGATAAAGAGATATCCGTAAAGGGATTTCCGTCAGAAGGGCCATCTAAGCTTAATTCAAAAAATCCCCAGCGTTCAATTTCGTTCATTTAAATTCAACCTCCTTTAGATTGTTGATACGTTTATTTGTAAGTTTATTATTAAATAAACATTACTTAATTTCAATAAATTATTAAGTGAAATTGACTAAATTTACTTAATTTGATTATAATAAGCAATGAAGGAGGCGTTAATTATGTCAATTACGGCAAAAGAACTTGCAGAAAAGCTTAATTTGTCACCGGCAGCAGTATCTCTTGCACTAAATAACAAGCAGGGAGTTAGTACGGCAACGAGAATCAGGGTAATTG
>JAGAJD010000112.1 GCA_017626275.1 Lachnospira sp. | reverse complement strand
TTCGGAGGCATCGGCAAAGATTTATGCGGCAAAGGGAAGACCGTCCGATAATCCGCTGATTGTGCATATTGCTGATGTTAAAGATTTGGAGAAACTTTCATGTAATGTGACAGAGCAGGCTAAGCTTTTGGCGGAGGCTTTTTGGCCGGGACCGTTGACTATGATTTTAAAGAAACAGCCGCTGGTTCCAATGTCTATTACAGGAGGTCTTGAAACTGTTGCGATAAGGCTGCCCAGCCATCCTGTGGCAGCAGAATTGATTAAAACATCAGGGCTGTATATTGCTGCACCGAGCGCTAATATTTCAGGAAAACCGAGTCCTACAAAGGGAGCTCATGTTATTCATGATATGCAGGGAAGAATAGACATGATTATTGTGGACGATACTGTTGATATTGGTGTAGAGTCAACTATTGTGGATTTAAGTGAGGCTGTTCCTACAATTTTAAGGCCGGGATACATTACAAAGGAAATGCTGGAAGAGGTATTGGGAGAGGTTAGAATTGATCCGGCAATTATGGGAACACTAAAAGAAAATGTAGTACCCAAGGCACCGGGAATGAAGTATAAGCATTATGCTCCTGAAGCTGAGCTTGTTATTGTTGAGGGTGGAACAGATGCTGTTGTGGAAAAGATTAACACGCTTGTACAGGAAAAAGAAGCAGAAGGCTGCAAAGTCGGCATTATGACGACAGAGGAGTCGAAGGAACGTTATTCATGCGGTGTTGTAAAGGTAATGGGAAGCAGGGATAATGAAGCGGAAGTTGCACATAATCTGTATGCAGCACTCAGGGATTTTGATGAGATTGGAGTGCAATATATTTATTCGGAAAGTTTTTCCGCCGAAAATGTTGGACAGGCAGTAATGAATCGGTTGATTAAGGCGGCAGGACATACTATAATAAAAGTCTGACGGGGAATTGAAAAATCTTTAGAAGAAATGAGGATTTTTTGTATGAACACATATAGCAGGATTTTGTTTGTGTGTACGGGAAATACTTGTAGAAGCCCGATGTGTGCAACAATTATGCAGCATTTTCTACAAGGTATGAATATAAGAGTTGAGTCAAGAGGAATGGTTGTGCTGTTTCCCGAACCGTATAATCCTAAGGCGGTAGCTGTGGCGGCAAGGCATGGAATGATTATGCCGAGCGACAGTACGGCACAGTTGTCCAATGATGATTTTGACAATAATACCCTTGTACTGGTGATGAATTCTGCGATGAAGCAGAAAATATATGAGACATATGACAGGGCAATTAATGTATATACACTCAGTGAATTTGCGGGTGAGGGTGAGCTTGAGGTGGCAGATCCTTATGCAAAGGGAATTGATGAATATAACAGGTGCTTTGAACAATTATATGTGCTGGTGGAAAAATCGGCAGAAACAATTAGAAAAAACATGGAGGAAAAGGAAAATGACAATAGCAATCGGTTGTGACCACGGCGGAGTAGAGTTAAAGCAGGAGCTTATTAAGCATTTAGAGGAAAGGGGAATCACATGCACAGATGTGGGCTGTCATACAGCGGAATCATGTGATTATCCTATATATTCTAAAAAGGTAACAGACCTTGTATTAGACGGAAGCTGCGAGCTTGGAATTCTTATTTGCGGAACGGGAATAGGTATGAGTATTGCTGCCAATAAGGTAAAGGGAATACGTGCTGCATTGTGCAGCGACTGCTTTAGTGCAGAGGCGACAAGAGAACATAATAATGCGAATGTATTATGTATGGGAGCAAGAGTTTTAGGAGCAGGTCTTGCATGCAAGATTGCAGATATTTTTATTGACACACCATTTTCTAATGATGAAAGACATGTCAGAAGAGTGGGACTTATTGAGTAAAAAGCATTTTAGAATGGATATGGGTATAGTATGAGCGATAAAAGAAAAGATTATATTTCATGGGACGAGTATTTTATGGGTGTCGCAAAGCTGTCGGCACTGCGTTCCAAGGATCCTAATACACAGGTGGGAGCCTGTATAGTAAGTCAGGACAACAAGATTCTTTCCATGGGTTATAACGGGCTGCCGAGAGGCTGTTCAGATGATGAATTTCCGTGGTCGAGAGAGGGAGATCCTCTTGATAATAAATATTTGTATACGGCACACAGCGAACTGAATGCAATACTTAACTATCAGGGTGGAAGTCTTGATAATGCTAAAATGTATGTTACACTGTTTCCGTGCAATGAATGTGCGAAGGCGATTATTCAGGCAGGGATTAAGACACTTGTGTATGACAGTGATAAATATTCGGATACGGCATCTGTTATTGCTTCAAAGAGAATGTTAAACGCAGCGGGAGTTCGTTATTATAAATATGATTCAACGGGAAGAGAAATTAAAATAGACTTGTAAAAATAAGCAGTGTACAGGCTCATAGTCACCCAAGACAGTCTGTACACTGCTTTTTATCATAATTCTAAAGTGTTATTTTTCATTAGCGGCTAATTCTTCAATATAATCTTTAAAGCTTCCGCTGTAAATGGAAGATAAAAGATCATTAAGTCTGTATAATGAAGTCACCAGCATGTCGTTGCTGATAATATGCGACTGGCATGCCTCTGCAAGCTCATCTAAATCAACCACACGGACAAGACCGTTGTTTTCGATGATTACATCTGCAAGGAGGTCGGTAAATGTATAGGAATCAGTATTTTTGTCATAGTGGGTGTCAATAATATCACAATAAATATAGGCCAATGTGTTATCTTTTTTATAAAATTTACTGATTTTCCAACCCTTATTTATAGCATAATAAGAAATGCCATGAGAAAAATCTTCTTTTGGGTGCAGTGTATTCCAGCGTGTAATAATGTAATCGTCGGAACAGGAAACGATTATATCGTCTTTCAGATGAATACATTCTGAAGGAATCAGACGTTTTCTGTAAAGTGCAGGCATATGGAAATTCCTCCTGTTAAATAAAATCAAGTAACTGTTCCGGACAGTTACAAAAACGTTTATATGTCCAATAACTAAAATTATAAACAAATTATAGCAACTAACGCACAAAAATTCAACGAATTTAATGATAATTTCATAATATTTCCGAGTGAAAAAAACTATAAAAAAATGGACTTTTGACTTGTGAAATGTTATTATATTAACATGCAGATGACTTGAAAGGAGAAAATATGAGCGGGAAGGGATCGGCATATCGTAATATTGTACTAATTTCACAGGTAAGTATTAATATGATGGTGCCGATTTTTGTATGTGTGGCAGCCGGATTCTGGCTGGACAAAAAGTTTGGTACAAGCTTTACGCTTCCGTTAATGATACTCGGAATAGCAGCAGGGGCAAGAAATGCATATATGCTTGTTATGAGCACGATTAAGCAGGAGGAGTATCATAGAAAAAAAGAGCAGGAAGAACAGATTCGCGAGGTTTTGGAGAGAGCAAATGTTGACAAAAATGATGAACAGAATAAAGGAACTGAATGACGCGATACCGGGGATATTACTGATAGATTTAATATATCTGATAATAGGTGAGCTGTTGATACTGTTGTTTTTTCCGGATAAAAGAATGGGAGTTGTTGGCTTTCTTGCAGGAATAATCTATTCGGTATTTGCTACCTTTCATATGAGTTTCCGAATCCGTAAAATTGTGTTTGGTCATGCAAACACTTCAAAGACGCTGCTTATCGGATATTTTATACGTTTTGCGGTGATGCTTGTGTTATTTGCGGTATTATATCTGCTTAATATGGGAGATTTGTTATGCGCCATAGCAGGTATGTTTTCAATGAAAGTATCGGCTTATTTACAGCCGTTTACTAATAAAATATTATCCCAGAAAAGGAAGGTGAGAAAGTGGGAAGCACAATGATGACATCATTGGTGGCGTGCGACAACAGCTTTATGATTAAGTCGCTCTATTCATTTAGAATACCCGGAATCGATTACGATTTCAGTATAAATACCACCCATGTAGCTATGCTTTTGGTTTCATTGTTTATCCTGATAATGGCAATTATTGCAAGAATCAAGATTAATAAGGCAAATGCATCAGATACACCGGGCTTTTTTCAGAATGTAATAGAGTTAATCGTAGAGATGCTTGGAAGCATGGTAGACGGTATTATGGGTAAAAATGCCAATAAGTTTGTGAATTACATCACCACATTGTTTATTTTTATCATTATATCGAATATCGCAGGTCTGTTCGGACTCAGGCCGCCGACAGCAGATTACGGTGTTACATTAGCACTGGGTTTGATTACATTCGTATTGGTACAGTTTAATGGTATCAAGAAGAATCGTGGAAAACACTTTACGGCATTATTCCAACCAATATGGTTTTTATTTCCGATTAATCTGATTGGTGAGTTTGCTGTACCGCTGTCTCTTTCACTGCGTTTGTTTGGTAATGTTATGTCAGGAACCGTTTTAATGGGATTGATATATGATCTGTTAGGACCATATACCGTGGCATACCCGTCCGTATTACATGCATATTTTGACTTGTTTTCCGGATGTATTCAGGCGTATGTATTCAGTATGTTGACAATGGTTTATGTCAACGACAAGATTGCCGATTAACGGCGAAATTATTATTTTATTAAATGGAGGAAAAGAAACATGAATATTAGTGGACAGGAATTTATTCAGGCTATGTCAGCAATAGGTGCCGGTATCGCGATGATCGCAGGTGTAGGTCCTGGTGTAGGTCAGGGTATCGCAGCAGGTCATGGTGCATCAGCAGTAGGACGTAATCCGGGTGCAAAGTCAGATATCACATCTACTATGTTACTTGGACAGGCTGTTGCCGAGACAACAGGTCTTTATGGTTTTGCCGTAGCTATTATCTTAATGTTTGTTCAGCCGTTTAAGGGCTAAGTTTGAAAAATCCAAACATTTAAGCTGATAGGAAGGAGGCTAATAACTTGAATAATTTGGGTACATTTGTCGCTTTGACAGAGTCCGGACGATTATTTGGGCTTGATTATCAGCTTCTTCTTGATGCAGCGATTACTGCAGTAAATGTATTTATTCTGTTTATTCTTCTTTCTTACATTTTGTATAATCCTGTAAGAAATATGCTTAAGAAGAGACAGGATAAGATTACAAGTGACAGGGAAACAGCCGAATCAAATAAGAAGGAAGCACTGGCACTTAAGAAGGAGTATGAAGAAAAGTTAAGACTGGCTGATAAAGAAGCTGAAAGCATTTTGAGCGAAGCAAGAAAGACAGCAATGCACAATGAGCAGAAGATTGTGGAGGAAGCAAAGCAGGAGGCTGCAAGAATCATTGAGCGTGCCAATACAGAGGCTGAGCTTGAGAAGCAGAGAGTTGCAGATGAGGTAAAACAGCAGATTATTGCTGTTGCGGCTGTAATGGCATCAAAGCTGGTTGCTAAAGCTATTGATGATAGTGAGAATAATGCTCTGATTGAAGAGACTTTAAATGAAATGGGTGAGAATACATGGCTAAGCTAGTATCAGCAACTTACGGTGATGCATTATTTGACCTTGCCGTACAGGAATCTAAAGTTGATTCATTGTATGCAGAAGCAAAAGTCTGTTTACAGGCTTTTGAAGAAAACTCAGAGCTTGGCAGATTATTGAATCACCCTAAGATTGAAAAAAGTGAAAAAGAAAAGGTCATTGAAAGTTCTTTTGGACCATTTGTTTCAAAGGATATGACCGGTCTGCTTGTGATTATGGTATCGAAGGACAGGCAGAACAGTATTTTGGAAACTTTAGAATATTTTCTTGATAAGGTAAAGGAATATAAAGGGATTGGTACGGTAACGGTATCAACAGCAAAAGAACTTACCGAGGAACAAAAGGAAAAAACAGTTTCCAAATTGCTTGCTACAACTAAGTATAATCAGTTGGATGTGACTTATATTGTTGATGAGACACTGATTGGCGGTATGGTAATCAGAATCGGAGACAGAGTTGTAGACAGCAGTATTAAGACTAAATTAGACGAGCTTGCAAAGGATTTGAAGAAAATTCAACTGGCGTAGCTTGTACATTTAATAGAAAGAGGGTGCGTTGGCTCCATGAATTTAAGACCGGAAGAAATCAGCTCTGTTATTAAAGAGCAGATTAAGAGATATTCTACGGAACTTGAAGTATCCGATGTTGGTACAGTTATTCAGGTGGCAGACGGTATCGCACGAATCCATGGTCTTGAAAAGGCTATGCAGGGTGAACTTTTGGAGTTCCCTGGCGAAGTGTACGGTATGGTTCTGAATCTGGAGGAAGACAATGTCGGTGCGGTTTTGCTTGGTGATGCAAAGAATATTAATGAAGGCGACACGGTAAAGACAACAGGACGAGTTGTAGAGGTTCCTGTCGGTGACGCAATGCTTGGTCGTGTTGTAAATGCTCTTGGACAGCCGATTGACGGCAAAGGACCGATTAACACAAATAAATTCCGTCAGATTGAAAGAGTTGCGTCTGGTGTTATTACCAGAAAATCAGTAGATACACCGTTACAGACTGGTATTAAGGCTATCGATGCCATGGTACCAATCGGAAGAGGATAAAGAGAGCTTATTATCGGTGACAGACAGACCGGTAAGACTGCTATTGCGATTGATACAATTATTAACCAGAAGGGTCAGAATGTTAATTGTATTTATGTTGCTATCGGACAGAAGGCTTCTACGGTAGCGAGCATTGTAAAGA
>JAGAJD010000010.1 GCA_017626275.1 Lachnospira sp. | reverse complement strand
CAGGGGAGCTAATATTGGAAATATTCTGAATTTTGAAAATACATTTCCGGGTGCTAAGGTGATTAAGCTTGAGCAGAATTACCGTTCCACACAGACTATATTAGAGGCGGCAAACGGCGTGATTCAGCATAACATCGGACGTAAGAGCAAAAAGCTGTGGACAGAGAACGGCAAAGGCGAAAAGATTAATTTCCGCATTTACGAGGACGGTTATAAAGAAGCGGAGGGCGTTGTTGAAAACATATGTGCTTGCGTAAGGGACGGCTGGAATTACAACGATATTGCGATACTTTACCGTACCAATGCACAGTCACGACTTCTCGAAGAAAAACTGATTGTAAGAAATGTGCCGTACAGGATTTACGGGGGAATTAATTTCTATCAGCGAAAAGAAATAAAGGATATTCTTGCATATTTAAAGACAATAGACAACGGTATGGACGGACAGGCAGTAAAGCGTATTATTAATGTGCCGAAGCGTGGTATCGGAGCTACGACGATTGAGAGGATACAGGAATTTGCAGATTTTAATGATATGACATTCTGGGACGCACTCTGCAATGCAGCAGAAATTCCGAATATCGGAAGAGGTTTGTCAAAGATTGAAGCATTTGTAACATTGATTCTTGGCTTTAAGGCAAAAAGCGACTTTCTTTCAATCAGGGAGCTGACAGAGACGATTATCCGTGATACAGGATATATGGAGGCACTGGCGGAAAATGAGACGAGAGAAGAGGTAGAGGCACGTCAGGAAAATATTGATGAATTTATTAACAAAATAGTAAGCTATGAAGAAAATGCAGAACAGGGCGCCGAAAATGGTGATGCCGTTGAAAACGGCAGCGGGGAAATTCCTTTTAAGCCGACACTTAGCGGCTTTTTGGAGGAGGTAGCGCTGATTGCAGATATTGATAATCTTGACCAGTCGGGCAATCAGGTAATGCTTATGACGCTTCACAGTGCCAAAGGCCTTGAATTTCCTATTGTATACATGACAGGCCTTGAGGACGGGCTTTTTCCAAGCTACATGACGATTGTTTCGGAAGACCCGACAGATATTGAGGAGGAACGCCGTCTTTGTTATGTTGGTATTACGAGAGCGCAGAAGGAGTTAAATATCAGTTCTGCCAAATCACGAATGATTCGCGGCGAAACGCAGATGAATAAGGTATCCCGTTTTATAAAGGAGATTCCTGAGGAGCTTTTGCAGATTGAAAATTTAAGCACGGGCTACAATAAATCAAAAATTGCTTACGGCGGCTCAGAGAGTGAAAACTCCGAGGGAAGATTTGATTTCAGGGCAAGTGCCAAAGCAGCTCTTTCAAGATATGGAAGCGGAACGAGTACATACGGGCAGTCAACGAGAAAGGTTTCAATAGACGGAAGCAAAAAGCCGTCAGGCGGGATTTACGGAACGCGCTACGGTGCAGGAGGTGCATATGCTACAAATTACGGAACCGCGAAAAATGTTGCGGCGGCGCAGCCGAATAAAAAAGTCGGTTTCGGTAAACAATTTCCTATGGACGTATTTGATTTGAAGAAAACAAAGAGTCCTCAAAATGATAATGGAGGCGCATCAGGAGGAACCGGAACGCTTGGTTATCAGGTGGGAGATACCGTATCCCATGTGAAATTCGGCACAGGACGCGTTATTTCGATAGAAGACGGTATGCGTGATTATATGGTAACTGTACTGTTTGAAGAATTTGGCACAAAAAAAATGCTGGCAGGTTTTGCAAAATTAAAAAAACAGTAGTAAATCCCAATGCCGTATGCTATAATAACATCATAGAAAACGTGAACAGAAAGGGGCATTACTATGAGTAGAGAAAAAATAGAAGAAATCATAGCAGCAAGCAAATTAAATGAGCTTCTTGGTAAGAAAGAGGCAGAAGATAAGAAGAGAAATAATTGTATTATTGCAATTCTTGCTATTATCGGTGCAGTGGCAGCAGTAGCAGCTATCGCTTATGCAGTATACAGATATTTTACACCTGATTATCTTGATGATTTTGATGATGATTTCGACGAAGATGATTTTGAAGAAGATGATTTTGAGGACGAAGAATAGTCGTTCTCAACAATTAGAATGTGTGATGATACCACTGGCTGGAGGTTTCAGTCAGTGGTATTTTTTGAAATATTAATCGGTGCAGGAAAGAGGAGGACTATGAAAAAAGGTGAAACATATACAGGTCGTGTAATGTATGCAGATTTTCCGAATAAAGCGGTGGTAATTGTGGAGTCGGAGAATCCGGAAGATAACGGCCAGAAGGTTATTGTTAAAAATTCAATTCCGGGACAGAAAATTAAGTTTCTTGTAAATAAAAAACGCGGCGGCAAATGTGAGGGAAGACTGCTTGAGGTGCTTGAAAATTCTCCGGCAGAGACTAACGAGAGATGTACGCATTTTGGTGTGTGTGGCGGCTGCGTGTATCAGAGTGTTGCTTATGAGGAGCAGCTAAAGCTTAAAGAGGAGCAGGTAAAAAAGATACTTTCAGAGGTTACTGATGGCGATTTTGGATTTGAGGGTATTATTGGAAGCCCTGTGCAGGAGGAGTACCGCAACAAAATGGAGTTCTCATTCGGCGATGAGGTAAAGGGCGGCGAACTTGCGTTAGGCCTGCATAAGCGCAACAGTATGTATGATATTGTGACTGTCGGCGGCTGCAGAATAGTAGATGAGGATTACAGAAAAATTCTCACCTGTGTCTGTGATTATTGTAAGGAGAAAAACTTACCATATTACCACAAAATGACTCATGAGGGATATCTGCGCCATCTTCTTGTGCGAAAGGCAGTAAAGACGCAGCAGATTCTTGTTGATATCGTAACTACAACACAGCAGCAGTCTGATATGCAGGAGCTTGCGGAAAGGTTAAAGAAGCTTTCTCTTAAGGGAGAGCTTACAGGCTTTTTACATACTGTAAATGATAGTGTGGCAGATGTTGTTAAGAATGAGGGAACAACAGTAATTTTCGGCAGGGATTATATTGAAGAGGAGCTGCTTGGACTTAAATTTAAGATAACGGCATTTTCATTTTTTCAGACAAATTCTCTGGGCGCAGAGGTATTGTATTCTAAGGCAAGAGATTATGTAGGAACTACAAAGGATAAGGTTGTATTTGACCTTTACAGCGGAACAGGTACGATTGCGCAGATTCTTGCACCTGTGGCAAAGAAAGTGATAGGCGTGGAAATTATTGAGGAAGCAGTCGAAGCTGCCCGTATTAATGCAGAACTTAACGGTCTTGAAAACTGCGAATTTATAACAGACGATGT
>JAGAJD010000111.1 GCA_017626275.1 Lachnospira sp. | reverse complement strand
TCACCAATGCAGACTGACGGCATAACCATATCAAAATATGTTGACATAGAAGCCTCGTATGAATACGGATAATACACATTTTCACCGTCAAGCTCCTGTGCTGTCTGCTGCCACCCTGCCAGTGCTTTACTGCCGTCTTTTACTATTCCCGTCATAAAAAGCTTTTCCCTTGCTCTTGTCATGGCTACATAGAGAACTCTTAATTCCTCGCTTATGCTCTCCCTAACCAGCTTTCTTGAGACTGCCGACTTTATAAACGTAGCATTTTTAGTTCTCTTATCAAGATGTACGACATTTGTTCCGACACCAAGCTCGGTGTCTATTATGACCTCCCCTCTTGAATCCATCTGGTTAATCTGCTTTCCCATGCCTGCAAGAATAACAACAGGAAACTCAAGACCCTTACTCTTATGAATACTCATAACCCTGACAAGATTTTCGTTTTCGCCAAGCACCGAAGCTTCCGCAAAATCCACCTCGTACTTCTGCAACCGTTCAATGTACCTCAGAAACTGAAATAAACCGCTGTAACTTGTCTTTTCAAATGCGGCTGCTTTAGAAAGCAGCATATCAAGATTTGCCTGTCTCTGCGTACCGGCAGGCATAGTTCCCACATAATCATAATACCCCGTATCATATATCAGTTCCCACAATAAATCACTTACGGTCAGCAGCTCCGATTTGTCGCGAAAAGCATTTAATTTTGTTAAAAATGTAACAACTTTTTCATCATCACTTTCCTTTACAGCCTCATAAAGTGATTTTGAGGAATCCTTCATTCTAAACTTCGTCAATTCTTCTGCCGTCAGTCCACCGAAAAACGACAACAGCACTGCCGCCATAGGAATATCCTGCAGCGGATTATCAATGACGGCAAGATATGAAATCAAAAGCTTTACCTCCCTCACATCAAAATATCCCTCGCTTGAGTCGCAGTATGCAGGGATTCCCCTATTCATCAGCACATCTACAAAAGTATCCGCCCAGCCGCTCACTGCTCTTGTAAGCACCACAATATCACTGTAACGTATTTGTCTGTAACCATGTGCTTCATTTTTATCGTATACCGCGTAAAAACTGCCGTCTGCTTTGGGCTTCATCAAATCAGCTATAATACCGGCGGCAGCAGCAGCCTCAACCTCCCTGTCGGAAAGCTCAAGCTCTGATGCTGTCTGTTCTGCTTCTTCCTCACTTTCTTCCTGCTTTGTATCAATAAGCTTTATCACTGTTTCAGGCTGTTCTTCAAATGAAATTGCCCCCGCAAGCGTACATTCCGGATACTCAAAACCGGGATTAAGCCTTGCCTTTTCATCATACAAAATCTCGGCAAATTCAGGATTCATAGCCCTCTTAAACACATCATTCGTACACTCAAGCACATTTTCACGGCTTCTGAAATTAGTCTGAAGTTCAATCTTTACATTCGGACTGTTATCTTGCGTATATGAGTCATACTTTTCAATAAAAAGCTTCGGACATGCAAGACGGAATTTATAAATACTCTGCTTTACGTCTCCGACCATATAAATATTATTCCCTTTGGAAACCGCTGTTAATATAACCTCCTGAAGCATATTACTGTCCTGATACTCGTCAATAAGAATCTCCGAATAATATTCTCTTAAATCATCTGCCGCCTTAGTATAGCTTATTGTGTCCTCTTCTCTTTTAACAAGCACTTCCAATGCCAAATGCTCCATATCGTTAAAATCAATAATATTTCGCTCCCTTTTTTCTTCCTGCATACGCTTAAAGAAATCCTTAGCAAGCTCAAGCATCATCTTTACTGACGGTAGATTATCACTCACATCTTTAAGCATTTCATCAAAATCCTTAATAAACACCTTCTGCTTTAAGGACTTTGTGACAAAAGCCTTATAATTATCCCTCGCCTGCTTTACATAAGCTTTCTTTTCCTCAGATACATCTTTTGAGCGTGAACGTCCCAGTGTGTCAAAACTTAA
This sequence comes from Lachnospira sp., assembly GCA_017626275.1. Taxonomy (GTDB): domain Bacteria; phylum Bacillota; class Clostridia; order Lachnospirales; family Lachnospiraceae; genus Lachnospira. Next base: position 4,117 of record JAGAJD010000111.1, on the reverse strand, counting down.
AAGGCGTATGCGCCTTGCCATTTCAGCCGGATTATTTGCCTCAAGAATCATTTTTATTCCTGCATGGTCAGACCGCACAGCCGCCTCATACATAAACGGTCCCTGCGGTGCTGCACATATCTCCTCAAGCATGTTATACTGCCTGTCATAATCGATAAAGCATCTTCTGATATCCTCATACAGATACTTAACCACCGGATTCTTCTCTAAAAAGCCCTCACTTTCCGTATCGTAAGCATTAAGACACCCGTCAAACCATTCTTCGGGATACGGATAGCTTCTTGCAAAGCGGTAAAGCTTAAGAATAATGTCAACTATCTGACTGTCATTTCTTCCCAGTCCATAGGCGTCAACAAAATCATAAAATGCAGTATCCTTTTTTGCATAGTACTCCTCTAACATATCCTCCATCACATCATTTTCAAGGAGCTTTATCTCACCCTCATCAGCAGTCCTAAAACCCGGATCAATATCTATATCCGTAAAATAGTTGCGCACGATACTAAGACAAAAGCTGTCGATAGTCGTAATAGGAGCGTTATGGACAAGCGTAATCTGTCTTAGCAGTCTCTCATTTTCAGGCTGTTCAACCAAAAGCTTATCAAGCGCTTCTCTTATTCTCTGCTTCATCTCAGCCGCAGCCGCCTTAGTGAAGGTTACAACTACAAGTCTGTCAACATCAGGACCATCCGGAGCTGTGATTTTTTCAATAATTCTCTGTACCAGTACGGCAGTCTTTCCCGAACCTGCCGCAGCCGACACCAAAACATTACACCCCGATGTGCCGATTGCCTTTAACTGCTTATCTGTCCAGCGGTTTGCCATTCTCGTCTACCCCCTCTCTTATCCGCTTCCATATTTGTTCGTCCTTTAATTTTTTCAAATGTCTGAATTCACTGCCTGAAATATCCGGTGAAAATCCGCATACTGCTTTATACGGGCAGTATGTGCAGGAATCAGTCTGTGCCGCCTCATACGGATTGACATCAATTTGTCCCGAAAAAATCCCTTTTGCCATATCAACGGATTTTTTTGTGACGTAATCCTCCAGGCTTTCAAATTTTTCGGTGCTGTAAACGTGGCTGCGGTAATCAAGCTCTCCGTCAGACTTAAATGAAACAGGAATCACGGCTGATTTGCCGCCTCTGTCGTCCATTTTCAATATAATCTCTTTGCTGTCGTTTACAACGCCTTTCATTCTAAGCGACTCAAGCACCTTCTGTTCTGCCGCCTCTCTATAAGCCTCTTCACTGTCAAATGCTTCCTCTGTCATATCAATAATAGGATTATCAATGTTATAATAAAGTATCCCTGCCGGTATTATATTCTTATCAGGATGCCGCTTTTTCTCAATTCTCTGTGCCGCTTTCATATAAGTTACAAGCTGTAATTTAAGTCCGTAAAATGTTTTAAGCAAATCAAAATCGGACTTTCCCGTCTTATAATCGACTACACGCACATACACATTTTCTTCATCTTCACATATATCAATACGGTCAATCTTTCCCTGCATAAAAAGTGATTTGTTTCCAAGCACCTCATGCTCGTCAACAAGGAAATTCATCTCATATGCGTCAGGTGCAAATTCACCCCTCTCAAGCTGCCTTCCGATTGCCCACACCGTTCTGTCTGCCAAATCCGTAAGACGCTTTATCATAAATTCATTGCGGCTGTTATCCATTAGAATCGTATTTCCGTATTCTTTTGCAATATTCATAACGCTTTTTGATACAAGCTCTTTTCTTTCTTCATCCTTCAACAGGCTGAATGACTTTTTCGCTTCCTTTAACTGCTTTGAAACGTCCTCGATTACGCTGTGAAGCACCGTACCGAAATCATTTACCGCAAAGCGGTACTCCTCTCTCTCCTTAAGCCCCAGACCGTATTCAAGAAAATATGCAAAGCGACAGGAAGCATAAGTCTCAAATGCAGATACACTTCCCCTTACTTCATTGCCGTATAAAAGCAGAGCTGCATTTTCACTTAAGGTCTGTATATAATTTTCCTCACTCCATGCGACCTCAGCCTTTGGAATACATATATATTTAAACTGCTCCGCTTCGCCACTGTTATCAATAACAGGCAGCAGCGGAAACTGAAGCTTCAAATTACGTATAATGTAAGACGGCAGCAGTGCTTTTCCGTCGCTGCTCTTTTTGGCATAGGAAAGATACAGTTTGTGCGAAGCCTTTGTCATAATAAGGTACAGATAAAATTTCTGTATAAATGCTTTCTCTCTTGCAGACGGAGATAAAGCCACCTGCGCCGACTCAAGCATATCACGCTCCATTTCCGATAATACACTCTTATTCTCGCTTTTTTTTGGAACTATCCCGTCATTGATTCCCACAAAAAACAGAACCTTAATATTATCAAGCCTCGTTCTTTCTATATCACCTATCACCACGCAGTCAGACGACGGCGGCAGAAGTCCAACCTTAATTTCCTCAAAGCCCGCCAAAAGGATTCTGTTAAACTCCTTTAAAGAAACTTTTTCCTCTCCAAGCAGCTCAACAATTCTGTCAAACAACTCAAGCACCTTGCCATATAGCTGTTCATATTCGCTGCCCGTCTCTTTTTTCGCTGCTATTTCCTTAATTCTTTTTGCACTGTCTAACTGCACAATAAATTCATATAATGCCGCAACATAATCACGAACAGTCGATTCTTTGCTCTTTAAAACAGTCTCAAGCGGTATAAATGGCTTAACAAGCTGCTCACGCCAGCCGTTAAGAAGCTCCAAATCCACCTGACTGTCTTTCCTTCTCATTTTCTTCTTCCACGGCTCATGCCATGCCTTACTGCCGCGTATACCTGCCGCAAGACAGTAATTTTCAAGCAAATCTGTCTCTTCTCTGCCTATTCCCGTCATACCTGTGCGAAGATATCGGAATACCGTATCATAGCTGTATCCCTTCTCAATTATCTCAAGTGCACTCCTTATCATTTCAACAAATGGATTTTCCGCAACTGAACGTTTATAGTCAAGAAACACAGGAATATCATTCTGCTGCAAAATATTTGCCGTCATCTTTCCATACACTTCCAAATCGGCAGTCACAACTGCAATATCCTGATAACTGAAATCCTCAAGCCGCGTAAGCCTTAGAATTTCACCTGCGGCAAACTGTATTTCTTCCTTTGGGGTACTTCCTTCAAAAAGTCTGATATTTTCAGGTTCTTCGTTGTATTTCTTTTTATTATACCTGAATATATTTTTTTCAAGAAATGCAATGTCTTTTGCTTCCTTAAATCTCGGATTTACACTGTCACCGACAAAAATATGCGGTTTTAATTCGATATGCTCTTCATCACAGATAACTGACAGCTTACGAATCATATCTTTACTCATAAAAAACAGATTCGTCCAGCCCTCATAAACGTTTATACGCTCTTCTTTATCTATTGTGGCAGATATTTTTATATCTTTGCTATAACGCAGTAAAAGCCGCAGAAGCTTATACTGGACAGGTGTAAAGCCCGTAAAACCGTCAAAGATAATCTCTGAATGTGCAATCAGCTTTGATTTTTCCACCATGCCGCAAAGCACATCTAATATTTCTTCTGATGTAATATAATTTACCGACAAAAATTTAAGAAACTCCCTGTATACAAGACAGATATCCTTAAGCTTCGCATATAACTGCTGCTTTTCCTTAAACTCTCCGGTAATTGTCTCCAGCCTTTCAGGCTCTATACTATATTGCAGCAACTCCGAAATAACCGACTTAAGCTCAGATACAAACCCGGTCTTATTTATACTGCTGCCAAAATAACAAAGTTTATCTTTGTTGCTCTCCAACACTCTGCGCACAATCAGATTTTTCCCTGTATCGTCCAAGACAGGTCTTGTCTCACCGCCAAGCTCCTCAAATACCTTATATGCAAGACGCTCAAAGCTCACAACATCTATATTTAATATTCCATGCCGTTTATGGGCATTTACTAATTTTTTCTGAGTTGCCATAGTATACTGCTCAGGCACTACAACAATCAGATTGCTCTCCGGCTCGCAGACAGAACGCTCACAGACATATCTGCACAGATATTCCGACTTTCCTGCTCCCGAACCTCCCAAAACAAATTGTAAAGACATATATTAACCTCTATCCTTTTC
>JAGAJD010000110.1 GCA_017626275.1 Lachnospira sp. | reverse complement strand
GTGCAAGCTGGGGAATGTTTGACAATTATGAGCAGAGGGGCAGGATGTTTAAAGAGTACGTAAATGCCCTTTAGAAAAGGCATATTTATTTTGGAGATTAGTATGGCAAGAAAAGTTAAGAAAATGTCAGGCAAAAGGTATTTTGATTACAGCCTTTTGTTTGTCATTATATTTGTTGTTGGTCTGGGATTAATTATGATTTACAGTACCAGCTCATATACCGCACAGATGAAATATGGCAGCTCGGAATACTACTTTTTTAAGCAGCTTCAATTCGTCGTGTTTGGTCTTTTTGCAATGTATATCGCATACAGAATGGACTATCATATCTGGAGGAAACTGGCAAATATAGTATTCTGGGGTTCTATTGTTATGGTTCTTGCGCTTATTCCTTTTGGAACGGAGGTAAATGGCGCAAAAAGATGGCTGCGTTTTGGCGGCTTTGGAATCCAGCCTGCCGATGTATCAAAATTTGCGGTAATTGTAATGCTGTCGGCTATGGTATGTTCTTCGGGAACAAAGATAAAGAAATTTTTATATATCTGTCTTTTATTTATTCTCACGGCAGGTACTCAAGCATTATTGATTATGAGCGTTTCAAATAATATGAGCAGCGCATTAATAGTTCTTGGAATTGCGTTTGTAATGACATTTGTTGCATATCCGGGTTATAAGGTTTATGTTGCTTTTGCGGGGGCGGCAGTTGGATTTGTTGTTGCGTTATACAACTGGCTTCAGAGTATTGTGCATAAGGGAATGACGGATAATTTCCGTCTCAACAGACTTATGGTGTGGCTTCAGCCGGAAAATTACGCAAGCGGCAAGGGCTACCAGACAGTGCAGGCATTATATGCAATTGGTTCGGGAGGTCTGTTTGGAAAGGGTTTGGGAAAAAGTCTTCAAAAGTTAGGCTTTATTCCGGAATCGCAGAATGATATGATTTTCTCAATTATATGCGAGGAGCTTGGACTGTTTGGTGCAGTATGTATTATTCTTGTATTTGCATTAATGCTTTGGCGCATTGTCCATATTGCCCAGAATGCACCTGATTTGTTTGGCACTATGCTTGCAACGGGAGTGTTTGCACATGTGGCGATTCAGGTTATTTTAAATATTGCGGTTGTAACTAATTTTATACCTAATACGGGTGTTTCACTGCCGTTTATCAGCTCTGGAGGTTCTTCAACCGTTGTACTGCTTGGGGAAATGGGAATTGTTTTAAATATTTCAAGCAAAATACGGCTTGAAAGATAGCAACCTTCGGGAGAAAGCGAATATAATAATATATAGCTTCTCCGGAGGTTTTTATTTTGAGCAGAATAGTAATAAACGGAGACCGCAGACTTTATGGCAGTGTGGCGGTTCATGGTTCTAAAAATGCAGTTCTGCCTGTGATGGCGGCATCTTTAATGAATCAGGGAATTACCGTAATAAGGAACTGTCCTGATATTGCAGATGTGCGCGCAATGCAGAAAATACTTGAGTTTCTTGAATGTAAGGTTCAGTTCAAAAATGACTGTATGATTATTGATACTGTAAATGCACAGTCAAAAGAACTTAAAGAGGAACTTACAAAACCATTCAGAGGTTCGTCTATTCTAATCGGCCCGATGCTTGTCCGTTTCGGAAGTGTAAAGCTTGCTCAGCCCGGCGGCTGTAATATTGGAAGCAGACCGCTTGATATTCATCTTAATTCTTTGAAAAGACTGGGTGCTTCATGGAGAATGACACAGGATTACATCGAGGTTGAGGGAGTACATCTTACGGTAAATGATGTTATACTCAGATTTCCGAGTGTGGGAGCAACGGAAAATACGGTAATGGCGGCAGCAATGCTTAACGGCACGACAACGATAAGCAATGCGGCGAAAGAGCCTGAAATAGTAAGCCTTTGCGAATATCTGCAGAAAGCAGGTGCAGTTATTACGGGAGCCGGAACGGAGTGCATTACGGTGACAGGACGAGGAAGGCTTCATTCGGCAGAGATTATTGCAGATGCGGACAGAATAGTAGCAGGAACATATATGGCGGCAGTTACCGCCTGCGGAGGCAGCGTGTTTCTTGAAAACTGTAAAATTGGTGACTGCCGAAGCTTTTTAGATGTTATCACGGGAATGGGGGCAAAAGTAACCGTTAAAGATAATGCAATTTTTGTTGAGATGGACCATAGGCCTGAAAATCTTAATTATATTCAGACAGGGCCTTATCCTGAATTTTCGACCGATATGCAGTCAATTATATTAAGCGTTGCAGCAAAAGCGGAGGGAGTTCTTAAGCTAAAGGAACAGATATTTGAAAACCGTTTTAAAACAGCACCATGGCTTGAAAAAATGGGTGCTGATATTAAGATAGAAAAGGATTTTGCAGTTGTAAAGGGAAGAGAATGTTTAAACGGCTGTGAAGTTACGGGAGAGGATTTAAGAGGAACGGCGGCTTTAGTGGTTGCAGGCTTAAGTGCGCAGGGAACAACGATTGTACACAATGCAGATTATATAAAACGGGGATATATGAATCTGTGTGAGAATTTTAGAAGACTTGGAGCAGATATTCAATGGGAAGACAATTAGTCAGAAAAAGCAAAAAGAAAATTATAATTATATTACTTGTAGTAGTGCTTGTCATACTGCTTGCGGCAGCAGGTGTGTATGTTGTATTTGGTGCTGTAAGTATAGAATATACAGGAAATAAACATTATACACAGCAGGAATTGAATCAATATATTTTCGGCACGCAGCAGCCGAATGTCCTTTTGTATAAATTGTTCGGAAATAAAGATAAAGATATTCCGTTTGTGCAGAAGTATGATGTGGAGGCGGAATGGCCAAATAAGATGACGGTTATGGTCTATGAGAAGGCGATTGTCGGATATATCAGCTATATGGGCTGCAATATGTATTTTGACAAGGACGGAATCGTTGTGGAAAGTTCGTCAGAAACTTATGAAAATGTACCGGAGATTCAGGGACTTAAATTTAAGTCGATTGTTTTGGATTCAAAGCTTGATGTTGGAAATGATGCGTTATTTTCACAGATACTGGAGATGACGCAGGCATTTCGTAAATATGAACTGAATGTAGGAAAAGTATATTTTGACTCTTACTATAATGTAAGTCTTTATATGGGAGATGTGCGTGTAATGCTCGGCAGTGCGGAGAACTGTATGGATAAAATGTATGCATTAAAACAGTTATCTTCAAAGCTTGCCGATATGAAAGGAACGTTATACATGGAAAATTACGATGGAACCTCATCTTCCATTATTTTTAAGAAAGAAAATTAGAAAAATCTATTGATATTTTGTACTCAAAATTGTATTATAATCAATAGTGCAGAAATGCGAAAGTTAGAAGGAGGCATGTACCCTTGTTAGAGATTATGACAAACGAATCAGACTCGGCAGCAAAGATTATTGTTGTTGGAGTTGGCGGCGCAGGAAATAACGCCGTAAATAGAATGATAGATGAGAATATAAGCGGAGTAGAATTCATAGGAATTAATACTGACAGCCAGGCTTTGCAGCTTTGCAAAGCACCTACGGCAATTCAAATCGGTGAGAAGCTTACCAAAGGTTTAGGTGCGGGGGCACAGCCTGAGATTGGTGAGAAAGCAGCGGAGGAAAATATTGAAGAACTTACACAGGCAATCAAGGGTGCTGATATGGTATTCGTTACCTGTGGAATGGGCGGCGGTACCGGAACAGGTGCGGCTCCTGTTGTTGCAAGGATTTCAAAGGAAATGGGAATACTTACGGTTGGTGTTGTAACAAAGCCGTTTAAGTTTGAAGCAAGAACAAGAATGACTAATGCGTTATCAGGTATTGAGAAGTTAAAGGACAATGTTGATACTTTGATTGTTATTCCGAATGACAAGCTTCTTGAGATTGTTGACAGAAGAACAACAATGCCTGACGCACTTAAGAAAGCTGATGAAGTATTGCAGCAGGCAGT
>JAGAJD010000109.1 GCA_017626275.1 Lachnospira sp. | reverse complement strand
CCGAGATGCAAGCCTGCACGTTTTACCTTAACACCGTCAATCGGCAGAAAAACAGGCATTAAATACAAGTTGTCCCCGAACGATATAAAGTATCCGTTTAAATCTGTTTTCAAATGCTTTTTTTCGAACTCTTTAAAAAGCTTTACAGCTTCACGAAGAATGGAACGGAAAGTTTGAAACTACTCCAAAAATGGACATATCAACAAGAGAAGATCTTGCTTTAGCATATACTCCGGGTGTTGCTGAACCTTGTAAGGTAATCGCACAGGACAAGGAAGCTGCCTATAAATATACAATTAAATCAAACACAGTTGCCGTTGTTTCTGACGGAAGTGCCGTTTTAGGACTCGGTAATATCGGCGCTCATGCAGCCATGCCTGTTATGGAGGGCAAAGCTGTCCTCTTCAAAGCCTTCGGCGGTGTAAACGCTGTTCCTATCTGCCTTGACACACAGGATACTGAAGAAATCATAAAGACAGTAGTAAATATTGCACCTGCTTTCGGCGGAATTAACCTTGAGGATATTTCAGCTCCGCGCTGTTTTGAAATAGAGTCACGATTAAAGGAGCTTCTTGATATCCCTGTATTCCACGATGACCAGCATGGTACTGCCATTGTTGTTTTAGCAGGTATTATCAACGGTTTAAAGGTAACAGGCAAGAATAAGGAAGACTGCCGTGTTGTTGTAAACGGAGCAGGTTCTGCCGGTGTTGCAATCACAAAGCTCCTTCTTACATACGGTTTCAAGCATGTTACAATGTGTGATAAATCAGGTATTCTCTCTAAGGGAAGCGAAGGTCTTAACTGGATGCAGGAGTCAATGATGGAGGTTACTAACCTTGAGCATAAGACAGGAACTTTGGCAGATGCCTTAAAGGGTGCCGATATCTTTGTCGGTGTTTCCGCTCCTAACATAGTTACACCTGAAATGGTTCAGTCAATGAACAAAGACGCTATTATGTTTGCAATGGCAAATCCTGTTCCTGAAATTATGCCGGACGTTGCCAAGGCTGCCGGTGCAAGAGTAGTCGGTACGGGACGTTCTGATTTCCCTAATCAGGTTAATAACGTTATCGCATTTCCGGGTATCTTCAAAGGCGCACTTGAAGGACGTGCGACACAGATTACGGAAGAAATGAAGCTTGCTGCTGCACTTGCAATCGCTAATTTAATCCCTGATGATGAAGTAAGCGACACCAACATCTTACCTGAGGCATTTGACCCTCGTGTTGCCGATGTTGTAAGCAAGGCAGTTAAAGATCATATTGTAAGATAAATTATTTAATTTTTATGAAACCTTATTATTATTCATTAAACGAATATTTAAAAGAAACTTATGGCTGCAAAATGTACAAGCTTGCCCTGAATGGCGGAATGACATGTCCTAACCGTGACGGGCGGCTCGATACACGCGGCTGTATTTTTTGCAGTGCAGGCGGTTCGGGCGATTTTTCAGGAGATGCCGTTATAAGGAAAAATGAAAAGGCAGGCATAAAATGTTCAGATTTCATCACAACGCCGCAGAACACACAGCTTCCCTGCATAACCGCACAGATTAATGCCGCAAAGGAATTTATCAGCAATAAATACAGCGGCGGCAATTATATTGCCTATTTTCAGTCTTTTACCAATACCTACGCACCCGCTTCGTATTTGAGACAAATTTTTGAGGAAGCCGCCTCCCACGAATCGGTGCGTATTTTATCAATCGCCACGCGGCCTGACTGTCTGGACGATGACACTATAAAGCTGCTTGGTTCAATAAATGCAAAAAAGCCTGTCTGGGTAGAATTAGGATTACAGACAATCCACAAAAAAACCTCTGATTATATACGACGCGGCTATGAATTACCGGTGTTTGAAGCAGCCGTAAAACGCCTGAACACAGTTGGTATCCGGCCAATAATTCATATGATTATCGGACTGCCGCATGAAACGAAAGAAATGATTCTGCAAACCGCAGATTATATTGCACATTGCGAAGCTTCCGGCATTAAATTACAGCTTCTGCATGTACTCAAAAACACTGACCTAGCTGTTGATTTTCAGTCAGGTCTTTTTCACGCCATGGAGTTAGAAGAATATATCGACTGTCTTGGCAGTATTATAGAGCTTCTTCCTCCCGACATGGTAATTCACCGCCTTACCGGAGACGGCCCCAAAAATCTGCTGCTCGCTCCTTTATGGAGTGCCGATAAAAAAAAGGTTATGAACACAATTAACCGATATTTTCAAGAAAACAACATTTATCAAGGACGGATTTATCAATGAACACGGAAGCCACCACTTTATACAAACTAATGGTTTTATATATGCTCAGTAAAGTTAATTTTCCGCTTTCAAACAGTCAGATTTCGGAATTTATGCTTGATAAGCAATATACAACGTACTTTACGCTTCAGGAGGTTTTAAGTTCTCTCGCAGACGATGGATTTGTAACAGTACTTGCCTACCGCAACAGCACGCAGTATAAATTAACTCCTGAGGGGATTGACACCATCTCTTTTTTCAGCAACAAGATTTCCAATGCTATCAGAGATGAGATTGACACTTATTTAAAAGAAAACAAATATGATTTAAGATGCGAAACAGGAACTTTATCAGATTATTATAAATCTACAACGGGCGACTATATTGTCCACTGTCTTGTAAAAGAGGGCGATACAACGCTTATTGAGCTGAATGTCGCAGTTCCGCTTGAGGAACAGGCTGATATGATGTGCTCAAAATGGAAGGAAAACAGTCAGGAAATTTATGATTTTGTACTGAATAAATTAATGTAGACCTTATAAAACAAAAAATCCGGTGTGAAACTTTTCTCCACTAAAGGTGAGGTAAAAATTTCACACCGGAATTTTTTAATTGTTTATTCCGAAATATTCTGTTCTGAAATTGTATAGCCCTCAATTACTTCCCACAGCTTATCAATTCCCTGCTTTGTTTCAGAAGAAACAGGAATTAAAATATCGTCTTTTCCAAGACCTAAGCCTGTTCTTACTGCCTTAATATTTTTATCTATCTGGCTTCTCTTAAGCTTATCAAGCTTTGTGGCTATGATAACAGGACGGTATCCGTTTGCAACAATCCAGTCATACATCATCTTATCATTTGCAGACGGATCATGACGGATATCAATTAACAAAAACACCTGCTTTAACTGCTTTGAAACTCTTAAGTACTTTTCTACCATCTTACCCCATTTAGCCTTTACAGCCGGACTTGCGTTGGCATAGCCGTAACCCGGCAGGTCAACCAGATATAATAAATTATTTATATTATAATAATTTATTGTCTGTGTTTTTCCCGGCTGAGAAGATGTTCTGGCATAAGACTTCCTGTTCATCAGTGCATTAATCAACGAGGATTTACCGACATTTGATTTTCCTGCAAATGCAACCTCCGGCAGAAGCGTCTCCGGCACTGAGCTTGTAACGCCTATTACAATATCAAGATTTACTTTTTTTATAACCATATTACTCTCCATTTAAAGCAGTTTATACGCGTACAAATGCATTATCTATAACCTGCTTCATATCAGAAACATAAATTATCTCCATGCCATCTGTAATCTCTTCGTCTAACTCTGCCACATCGCTTTTATTGTCCTCCGGAACAAGCACCTTCTTAACTCCCGCAGTTTTAGCCGCAAGCAGCTTTTCCTTTAAACCGCCGATAGGAAGCACTCTTCCTCTCAAAGTAACCTCTCCTGTCATGGCAACATCAGAATATACGGGAATTTCCGTAACTGCTGAAAGTATTGCCGTTGCCATAGTCACTCCGGCAGACGGACCGTCCTTAGGCACTGCCCCTTCAGGAATATGCAGATGAATACTGTTAGTATCAAAATACTCCGCGTCCACATGATATTTTTTGCCTGACGCAACAGAACGTACATATGTCAGTGCAATTCTTGCAGACTCCTGCATTACATCGCCCATTTGTCCCGTAAGAATCAGTTCACCCTTGCCCGGCATTGTATTAACCTCAATCTCAAGCGTATCTCCTCCTACACTCGTCCATGCAAGCCCGCGCACTATTCCTACTTCATTTTTCTTATTAATCATATCAGTAGTATATTTTACTTTGCCAAGATATTCAGAAAGATTCTTGTCACTGACACGAACCGTTTTCGTTTCAGTATTAGGCTCACCATTTCCGAGATAAAGCTGTCTTACCGCTTTGCGGCATACTCTCGCAATCTGTCTTTCAAGACTTCTGACACCGGCTTCTTTTGTATAGCCGTCAATCATTTTCTCAAGCGCCTTATCACTGAAT
>JAGAJD010000108.1 GCA_017626275.1 Lachnospira sp. | reverse complement strand
TACGTTCTCTCTTTTCCTTCTTTGTCATCAATTAAAACCTCCTGTGCGAAAAATTTCTTAACCTTATTTTACCGCACAAGTGGCTATCTTGCATAAAATCTTATTATTTTATTGCGAAAAGTTTTTATTCCTCACCGCTGTTTTGACATAACCTCATGATTATCTGCGGCACTGACAATCCAATTGCCAGTGCCTGATAATTTGTATATTATTATACTTAATTGTTAAAGAAATATCAACTTATATAAGCTCGCCTTTTGCACACAGCCTGTAATATTCGAGACGCCGTTCTGCGTCCTGCTGCGTCTTTTCAAAAAGTTCCTGTGCAAGCTCAGGATGAGCCGTAGCAAGTGAGGCATAACGAACCTGTCCCATAAGGAACTGTTTAAAATCTGCTTTCGGCTCTTTTGAATCAAGTATAAACGGATTTTTGCCCTCTTTTACAAGCTGCGGATTGTAACGATACAAATGCCAGTATCCCGCGTCAACCGCCTGCTGCATATTTGCCATACTTCTTCCCATGCCCTCTTTTATTCCGTGGCTTATACATGGGGCATACGCAATAATAACTGATGGACCATGATACCTTTCAGCCTCCAAAATTGCCTTAAGCGTCTGATTCTTGTCAGCGCCCATTGCGACCTGCGCCACATAGACATTTCCATATCCCATCATCATTCTTCCCAAATCTTTTTTGCCTGCACGCTTTCCCGCTGATGCAAACTTGGCAACTGCTGCCGCAGGTGTAGACTTAGATGCCTGTCCTCCCGTGTTTGAATAAATCTCCGTGTCAAATACCAGAACATTTACATCGGCACCTGACGCTATAACATGGTCAAGTCCGCCAAAGCCGATATCATAAGCCCAGCCGTCGCCGCCGATAATCCACTGTGACCGCTTTTCAAGATAATCCGCTTTATTCTTTAATTCTTTAACGATGTTAAGATTGTCAGGACTTTCACAACTGTTTTCAAGCTTATCAAGCACAAAGCGCACTTCTTCTGCTGCCTCACACGAAGCCTGCGCCTCGTCTTTTACTTCAATCCAGTGTGTAAATTTATCCTCTGCCTCTTTGGATATTCCGCTCTCTATTAAATTCATCATCTGCTGCTTAATACCGTCACGAATCTGCTCCACACCGATATACATTCCATAGCCGTATTCAGCATTATCCTCAAACAGCGAATTTGCCCATGCCGGACCTTTTCCCCCGTCAGTGCAGGTATATGCCATTGACGGTGCTGAAGCTGCCCATATTGACGAACAGCCTGTGGCATTTGCAATCATCATACGCTCTCCGAACAACTGTGTAACAAGCTTGATATAAGGTGTCTCACCGCAGCCTGCACACGCACCTGAATACTCCATTAACGGCTGCTTAAACTGACTGTCCTTAACCGTTGTTCCAGCCACTCTGTCTCCCTTGTAAGCGACCTTAGTAACTGCATATTCCCAGTTTTTTGCCTGTGTATCAGCCTGCGTATCCATTTTGCACATTACCAGCGCCTTTTCCTTTGCCGGGCAGATATCCGCACAGTTACCGCAGCCCGTACAGTCCATAGGGCTTAGCTGCATGCGGTAGTGTAAGCCCTCCAAACCCTTTCCGACTGCTGCTTTTGTCACAAAGCTTTCAGGTGCCTGCTGCTTCTCCTCTTCATCTAAAAGCACAGGACGTATACAGGCATGAGGACAGATATATGAGCACTGGTTGCACTGTATACAGTTCTTTTCAATCCACTCAGGCACATTGACAGCAATTCCACGTTTCTCATACGCAGTAGTTCCGACCGGAAACGTTCCGTCCTCCATGCCTGAAAATGTGCTGACAGGAAGCTCATCTCCCTCTGCCCGCTCCATAGGACGAAGAATTTTTTCAATAAATTCAGGCTCTCTGGCTTCATTTTTTTCTTCTATTTTAAAATTTTTCCATTCCGGCTTAACCTTTATCTCATGAAGCTGTGCAAAGCCCTGTTCAACAGCCTGATAATTTTTTAACACAATCTGCTCGCCTTTTCTTCCGTATGCTTTTTTTATTGCCTCATGAAGATACTCTTCTGCCTCCTCCTGAGGAATAATCCGGGTAAGCTTAAAAAATGCCGCCTGCATAACCATATTGATACGGTTTCCAAGCCCGATTTCTTCAGCAATTTTTACTGCGTTAATACAGTAAAATTTTGCATTTTTCTCGGCAAGCTCCTTAAGCAGTCTGTGAGGTACTCTTTTTTCAAGCTCATTTTCTTCATAAATGCAGTTTAACAAAAAAAGTCCGCCCGGCTTCAATCCGTGAAGCAAATCGTAGCCGCAGTTTAAAAATGACTGGTTATGGCATGCGATATAATCTGCCTCTTCAATAAGATACGCCGACTTTATCGGCGAATCTCCAAATCGCAGATGTGATACGGTAAGACCGCCCGACTTTTTTGAATCATATGAGAAATATCCCTGAACAAATTTCCCCGCATGTTCACCGATAATCTTAATTGCCTGTTTGTTTGCGCCAACAGTACCGTCTGAACCAAGTCCCCAGAACTTACACTGAACAGTATCTTTTTTTGCCACACTAAATTCATTTCCAACTACAAGAGAAGTACCTGTCACATCATCTTCAATTCCGACAGTAAAATGCTCCTTAGGCGCATGAGCCTTCATATTTTCAAACACAGCAAATATCTGGGACGGAGTTGTATCCTTTGAGCCAAGACCATATCTTCCGCCTATGATTCGTGGCTTTTTCTCCTGACCATAAAAGCAGCTTACAACATCAAGAAACAGCGGTTCTCCCGTTGCTCCCGGCTCTTTA
>JAGAJD010000107.1 GCA_017626275.1 Lachnospira sp. | reverse complement strand
GTTTCTCATAATCCTCATTCCGCCCTCCTGCGGCATATCAGGCGATACGGCATATACCTTATTATCACGTATATCAATATAATTTCTGTCAATTTCCATGCTGACATGGCTTAAAAACTCTGTAAGCTCAGAAGGAAGCTTCACAGACTGCTTTTTTACAGGTGCATGATATTCCGATACGGCGTCTGAATCTTTTTCAAACAGAGCAAGAAAATGCCCCTCACCCTCCATTTTGTGAGGAAAAATGCGCACCGTTTTATCAAGCTGAAATTCCTTCTCCTCGTCATTTTCTGTGATTCCCTTAGAAAATCCGCTGTACTCTTTTATGTCAATCAAATGCATTTCAGGACGCTCTCTTAAAAGGTGGCATACGGACTCCTCGTCCTCAAGCTTTGAAAACGTGCATGTTGAATATAACATTTTACCGCCCGGCTTTAACATATCTGCGCCAAGCAGAATAATATCTCTCTGAATCTGTGAATAAAATTCCGGTCCGTTCTTCTCCCAGCTTTTAATCAGCTTATTGTCCTTTCTGAACATTCCCTCGCCCGAACAAGGTGCGTCAATCAATATCTTGTCAAAAAAGCAGTTAAATCTTCCTGCAATTTTTTTAGGGTCTTCGCTTAAAACACAGAGGTTAGGAATACCGAACACCTCGACATTTTTAAGCAGTGCCTTGGCTCGTGAATTGCTTATATCATTGGTAATCAGAAGCCCTGTCTTATTAAGCTTTGCGCCTAACTCCGTAGACTTTCCTCCCGGAGCCGCACACATGTCAAAAACAACATCGCCCTCCTCAACCGGAAGTACATTTGCCGGCGTCATCGCACTCGGCTCCTGAATATAATAAAGTCCCGCAAAATAGTACGGGTGCTTTGCCGGCTTGTCCTCCTCACTAAAATAAAACCCATTCTCTATCCAGGGAATAGGCTTCAAATCAAACGGTGATATTTTCAAAAATTCCTCAGGTGAAATCTTTAAGGTATTCACTCTCAATCCATAAAGTCTTTTATCCTGAAAGCTGTCAAGATAAGCCTGAAAATCATCTTTTAACAATTCCTTCATGGATTCCAAATATTTAGACGGTAAACTCATAATCTCTTTCGCTCATTTCCATATTTTAATTTTTATGTTGCCTGTGCACGATATCCTTCGGCTATAATATCAAGCTGACGGTTAAAACGCTCAAGCTTGCTTATATCGCCCTCTTCATACAGCTCGTAAAATTCGTCCTGTATCTTAATGATTTCACGTTTATTGGCAACCTTATACAGATTCTGGATATTTCCAAGAATATCCGATACTATGTTAGCCTTAATCAGATAAAAATTCTGTGCGTCAATAATCTCATCGTGAATAGACGACATTTCCTCATCAAGAGTAATCAGCGCATTGGAAGCTGCCGTAAGTCTTGCCCTTACATGTTCAGGAATGTTTCCCTGATACTTATACTGGAGAGAATGTTCAATAATTGCCCAAAAATTCATTCCCAGTGTACGAATCTGTATCTCTACCGGAATTTCTTTTGTTCCGTTAACAGTTTCTACCTTGTATAATACAATAATATGATAGCTTCTGTATCCGCTCGGCTTCATATTTGTTATATAGTCTTTTTCACTCTTTACACGCATATCGCTTCTGCCTCGGATAAGATTGACAACAGTATATATATCGTCCGTAAACTGGCATATCAGTCTTATTCCGGCAATATCCTCAAGCTGCGATTGAATTTTATCAATATCAATTCCTTTTTTCTGTGCTTTATCAATAATACTTGAAATACTCTTAACACGCCCTACTACCTGTTCAATCGGCGAGTATCCGCCGGACTGTTTATATTCCTTCATAATATGGCTGAATTTCACTTTCAATTCCTCTACCGCCAAATCATACGGCATAAGAATTTCCTTCCACATCTGCAATTCCATAAATGAATTTTGCTCCTTTCCACAAGTTTCTTTTATGTATTGTCAATTAATTTTAGTATATCACATTCCATACTGATAATACAGCACTTTATTTTCAATTATTCTTAGCAGATAATAAGGATTGAGTGATATTTCATTTCCGTTTTTGTCAGTAAAATAGATTCCAAAATGCAGATGCACATCAAATTTTCCCATTGTTCCCTCCACCTTACTGTAACCTGAATTTCCCATAAATCCAAGCAGATCCCCTGCTTTTACCGTGTCGCCGACCTTGATATCAGCATAGGAATCCAAATGTGCATAATAGTAATATATACCGCTGTCCGATGTGATGCCGACACGCCAGCCGCCAAGCTCAAGCCAGCCAAGATTAGTAACCGTTCCGGAAGATACTGATACAACAGGATATATTCCCGCAACATTATTTTTTGCCATAATATCAGTTCCCTCGTGCGTCCGCTCTCCTCCGTAAGTCCTCTCGCCTCCCCACGAATCATAATAATCGACCCATGAATACCCCTTTGCGGATACAGGAACAGGAAAATACTGCATATCAGTAACCACACTGCCGCAAAACCCGGCAAGCTGGCGAAATTCTTCACTTTTAAGACGCATAAGACGGTTTCTTAACTTAACAGCCTCATGCGGCGATAATTCTTCTGCGTAAGCCTTGTTAAGCTTACAACCGCTTTTTACCATAAGAACAGCCATGTACTCCCCAAGCGGAAGACTGCACTCCTCTGCATACCCGGAAAGCTGCTCTGCCGTAAGCTCAACATGCATTGCACGAAGCTCCTCATTTGAAAATGTCAAATCAAGGCTGTTTATAAAAAAGGTATTCTCATCAATATAAGAATACAAAAGATTAATTAGCAAAGATAAAATAAGTATAGCAGCAATATATTTTTTATTACGCATATATAATCAGTTCCCGCTTAATATTTGAGCTTACTATAACTATGAATATTAAGCAAAAATTATGAATTCCCCGCCGTGATTCATATTTTTGCACTTCGCGTAATATATCTTATTAAAGCGGCAGAATGGGGATTCTTATGAAAACTAATCGTATCAGTATTTATAAATTTTTTGTAATTCTCACATTTGCAGGCGTAATATGTTTTCCCGAAACGGCATTTAACGGAGCTGTTGCGGGGCTTAAATTGTGGGCTCAGGTCGTACTGCCGGGACTTTTTCCCGCCATGATTATAACCTCTTGTATTCTCTGCCTTTTTCCTATGAATACTAAGGCATCATATTTATACATATGTGCCGCTGGACTTTTATGCGGTTTCCCTGTCGGCGCATTTCTCTGCGGACAGCTCCATAAAGACGAAAATGAAAAGATTTGTGAAAAGCTTATGGCATTCTGCAATATGTCAAGCCCCTCTTTTGTTATGAATTACATTATCTATTCATGCTTAGGACAGACAGGTTCTATATTAAAAATACTGCTCTGCATTTACCTTCCTGCCATTGAAGGTGCTGTGGCAGTATTATTTATTAACAGAAATGCACTTAATACAGAAAAGGCGGCAAAGGAAGCCGCAAAAACAGAATTCCCGGGTATAACGGAAATGATTGATAATTCTATCTGGAATTCCATTCAGAGTATGCTCAAAATGGGCGGATACATTGTAGTTTTCTCATGTCTCTCCTCATATATCTGCATGCTGCCTTTTAAAAATCCATGCATTACAGCACTTATCTGCGGAATAACAGAGATTACCAACGGTATATATTATATAAGCCGTCTGCCTGCCTGTTTTTCCTTTAAACTTGTGTTTATTCTCGCTGTCAATGCGTTCGGAGGTCTTTCTACGGTTATGCAGACTGCCGGAATTACAAAAAGAAGCGGTTTAAGCATAAAAAAATACATATGCTTTAAACTGCTTCTTACACTGCTGACAATTATTCATTGTATTGTAATACTATAAATTACTCATCATCTTCATCAAAAATATCTTCGTCCTCATACTCCTGCGTGTCAGACACAGCAGCTTCTTCAATGCTGTCTGTTCCGGCAGCTTCAGGCTGCTCCTCCTCATCATTAATCTGAAGCTCTTTTCTGTTGTTCTCAACAACATTCAGAACGCTTTCAAGACCATTCATAAGCGAAGTATACTTTTCTCTGTTATCCTTAATTGAATGTTCAATAATATACTGAAGCTTGCCAAGCATATCATCTGTATACTGAACTGCCCCCATACGGATATTATTGGCATCCTCCGTTGCGCTGTCAAGTATATGCTGTGCCTGTGCAGTTGCCTGCTCAATAAGCTGATTTGCCTGTGCATAAGCACGCTGCATAATCTCATGCTCATTTATCAATTCCTCTGTCTGAATCTGAGCGGCATTCAATATAGACTCCGCCTGCTCCTTGGCGTCGGAAATAATTGCATCTTTGTTGCTTAAAATTTTCTGATATTTTTTTATCTCATCAGGTGTTTTAAGTCTAAGCTCCGAAAGCATATCCTCAAGCTGATCCTTATCAACAATAATCTTGTTACTTGAAAAAGGCTGATACTTACAGTTATCAATATATGCCTCGATGTCACTGATTAATTGTTCAATTCTACTCATTGTCAGTTCTCCCTTTTAGTACTATTTATTGTTTCTTACTGCAATTCCATATTTTTGATAAACTCTGTCTATAATCTGCTCAGGAACAAATTTGCTGATATCGCCTCCATACATAGCCATCTCTTTAACCATGCTTGAACTAAGATATGCATACTTAAGACTTGTATTTAAAAAGATTGTATCAACATCAGGATTGGCGACCCTGTTTGTCTGAGACATTGCAAGTTCATATTCAAAATCTGTAACGGCTCTTAACCCGCGGATAATAGCCTGTACATTATGTTCTTTGGCAAAATCCACAAGCAGACCGCTGAAGCTTAAGATTTCTACATTATCTAAATCTTTTGTAACATCTTCTAACATATTAACACGTTCATCAACTGAAAACAATGGAGTTTTTGTATTATTATTCAGTACACCTACGATTAAATGATCAACCAATCTCGCCGAGCGTTTTATTATGTCTAAATGTCCTAATGTCACCGGATCAAAACTTCCCGGATAAATGGCTGTTTTCATAATTATTCACTTCCTCTCCTTTTCAGGAAAATATGTTTATTAGTTTTATAATTCTTCAATTTAGTAATTGTATATCCCATCTGCTCTGCATACGAAAAATCCGCATCAAGCTTTTCCTCAATAATAATAATTGTATATTCATCAATTATATCACTGCCTGCAAGAGCCTGTAAAACACTTTGGTCATATCCATGTCCATATGGAGCGTCAACAAACACAATATCAAACACGCCCCTACCTTTAAGTCCCGCAATCGCTGTAATAACGTCCTGCTCCATCAAAACAGCCTTGTCGTCTAACTTTGTAAACTTAAGATTATCCCTTATACACGCACATGCTGTCTTTGCATTTTCTACAAGCACCGCCTCGGCCGCACCACGGCTTAATGCCTCAATCCCAATAGCTCCGCTGCCTGAATATAAATCAAGGAAACGGCAGCCCGGAATATCAGCCTGTATCATATTAAATAAAGTTTCCTTAATTCTGTCTGTTGTCGGACGGGTATCTAATCCTTCCACCGTCTTAAGCGGCAGACTTCTCGCACTTCCTGCAATTACTCTCATTATTCTCTCCATTCAATACTGTCTGCTTCAATCTTTTTATCACGAAGCATAAGCTCTTTAACCGCTTCCGATGCCTTTTTATTGTCAAAAAGCACCTCATTTACCTGTTCAACGATAGGCATTTCGACATTATATTTTTTTGCAAGCTTTAATGCAGCTTTAGCAGCATATACACCCTCGACAACCATCTGAACCTCATTCATTGCCTCGTCTTTGGTATAGCCTTTGCCGATAAGAATACCTGCACGTCTGTTACGGCTGTGCATACTTGCACATGTCACAATCAAATCTCCGATTCCTGACAATCCGGTAAATGTTGCAATATCAGCTCCCATTGCAACTCCAAGCCTTGCAATCTCTGCAATACCTCTCGTAATAAGTGCAGCCTTTGTATTATCTCCATAGCCAAGTCCGTCAGCAATACCGGCAGCCAGTGCTATAACATTCTTTAACGCACCGCCTATACAGATACCAAGCATATCAGGGCTTGTATACACACGGAAAACATCGCTCATAAAAATGTTCTGAAGATACTGTGCGTCCTTTTTCTTATGCGTACCTATAACACATGTTGTAGGAATAAGACGTCCAACCTCCTCTGCATGGCTTGGACCTGAAAGAACCGCCACTGTTGCAGCAGGAATCTCGTCCTCAACCACCTGGCAGAGTGTCATTAATGTATCTTCTTCAATTCCTTTTCCTACATTAACAATATACTGTCCTTCTTTAACAAAAGGTGCGAACAGCTTTGCAGTTGAACGTGTATATGGTGATGCAACTGCAAGAACAATCACTTCTGCACCTTCCACCGCATATTTTGTGTCTGCCGTAAATTCAATACTTTCAGGAATTTTAACACCCGGAAGACATTTTTTATGCTCACGCTCCACTGACAGGGTTTCTATTTCATCAGGAAAAACTGACCATACCTTTACATCATGTCCATTATTGTTTAAGAGCATTGCAAGTCCGAGTCCCCAGCTTCCTGCTCCCATAATACTAACTTTTGCCATATAAACTCCATTCTGCCGCCTGCATCGGCATTATCGTATTATTCTTTATTACTGTTCCGATTTTTTCT
>JAGAJD010000106.1 GCA_017626275.1 Lachnospira sp. | reverse complement strand
CTCCGCAGCACAGTCCTTGTCACGAATTTTATCATAGGCCTGCTTTAGCTCCTGATAGCTTTTTCCTTTAGCTACAAGCGCCGTATTTAATATATCGTTTTGCTGCTTCTTTGCAAGCTTTGCCTGCGCTATTTTCTCATAGCGGCTGTATTTATCTTCTGTATCAGCTTTATATTTAACATCACTGACTGTTGTTTCTTTATCAGAGCCGCCTTTAAAATTATCTGCCGCTTTGCGGGATTTTTTCAGTGTTTCACATGTACTCTTTAATTCTTCCTCTGTCATTGTGTCAAGCGCACTGCAAAATTCCTTTTCATTATCATCGTCCGCATAGCAGACAGCCTTTTTTACTGCAGGCTTTTCCTGCTCCTGCTCATTTTTTGTCTGCCCGGCTGTATAGCTATCTTTATATCTGTTTTCATTTTCATTCTTTTGAGGTATCGGAATATTTCTGTCTATTCCTCTTTTCCTCATTTCATTTTCTATTTCTGATTCATACTTATTTTTTTCATTTTCCGGATAAAAGCCTGAATCCATCATATCAGCTATATCAAATATATCTTCGTCCGTCATATCCTGCATATTTGCATACAGCTCTGCCAGTCTTTCAGCAGCAGGAAGCTCATTGTCACTTCCGCTTCCATTCTCATATCTGTTATAATTGCTGTTAAAGGTTCTTTCTCCGTTACGTCCCATTAATTCAAGATAATCTTCATATGCACTTTCATCTTCTTCAAAATCCATCATGTAAATGCTTGAATCCATCAGCAGCTTATACGGCTTCGGAGTATAAAAACAGTAACAGTTATTGCACGTATATGCACGTGATAAAATTACACGTCCCTCATCTGTATCAATCTTATTCTCCTTTTCCTTTGGATAAACAACCATATATAAAAGATTTTTACATTCGGGACAAAGGTATCCTGTAACATAAAAGCTCTTTCCGATTCTTGATTTTTTCTTTTCCTGCGGTGTAAGCGTTCTCTTTGAAAAAGGCATTGTATAGGACTTCCATATAATTTTATGCCACAATCCAAGCTTATACTTTTCCTCCCATTCTGCCTCTGTACTTATTTCGTCCCCACTCTCACCGTCCTCTTCTTTAGCGGCAAGATACTCCGGCTTCATATATTCAAGAATCAGTTCAATAACATCTTCGTATGTAATGCGGATATTTTTCTTATAGAAACCACAGCTTTCAGGGCTTATTTCAACCTGTACATCTATCTCCTGCAAAATGCCGTTCATCATACTGCCAAGCTGCTTATAGTCTTTTTCCACCGCAAGACCTTTGATTTTCCCCCATTTTCCGAAAACATACAGCACCATATTTACTGTATTATCAAGCATTCTGTTATCAAGCATAAGGCGAGGCTCTTCTGTTATTTTATTTTCAAAAACGCTTCCTATTATTTTTTTGTTATCAAAGCTGAAAAACCACGACTTTAATTTTCCCGGCAAAATCAATGTATTATTGTTAATTGCAAAAGTTTCGTCCCACTCTACATTTTGTTCCATAACTTCTATCGTTTTATGAAAAACTGCCGTCAATTCCTTATCTGCCTTCAAAACAATCATCTGCAATTCCCCTTTCGTAAACTTCTTCTATTAGTATAGCACACTTCTGCTCTCTGGGTATTTACAAAATGTATTTTTTGCTGTATCCTAACAAACGTGGAAAGGAGGCATAAGAATCATGCCACAGTTACCAAAAGATCCCGTAATGTTGCTTTCTTTTACAAATATGCAGCTTCGTGACCATTATCCGAATCTTACTGAATTTTGCAAAGCATTTATTGTCGAAGAAAGTGAGATTATTAATACTTTAAAAAAGATTGATTATGAGTATGACTGCTCAAGTAATCAGTTTATCTAAACTGTAAAAAACCGTACCGACATTCGATACTGATATGCCGGTACGGTTTTTATTACGCAGGTTTTTTATTCTGTTTTCTGCTTAGCGGCAGCTTTTGCCTTAAGAGTGCCGTCCTCAAGACAGATAACAATATCATCGCCTGTATTGATATCGCCTTTTAAGATTAATTTGGCAGCCAGTGTCTCGACAGTCTTTTGAACATAACGCTTCAGCGGTCTTGCACCGTACATCGGGTCAAATCCGTTTTCAACAATAAACTGTCTCGCCTCGTCCGTGAGCTTTACAGCTAATTCCTTATCTGCGAGACGCTTATTGACATCTTTAACAAGCAGATTGATTATATTGCCTATATTATCCTTCGTAAGCGGCTTAAACAGAATCGTCTCATCAAGACGGTTCAGAAACTCAGGTCTGAAATGCTGTCTTAATTCAGTCATAACAAGTTCTTCTGTCTCCTCTTTAATTCCGCCGTTTTCGTCAATTCCCTCCAGCAGATAAGAAGAACCTATGTTACTTGTCATAATAATTATTGTATTCTTAAAATCCACTGTTCTTCCCTGTGAATCTGTTATACGTCCGTCGTCCAGTACCTGTAACAGTACGTTAAATACGTCAGGGTGGGCTTTCTCAACCTCATCAAACAATACTACTGAATAAGGCTTTCTTCGTACTGCTTCAGTAAGCTGACCGCCCTCATCATAGCCTACATATCCCGGAGGCGCTCCTATAAGACGTGACACTGAGTACTTCTCCATGTATTCGGACATATCAAGACGCACAATATTTGATTCATCATCAAACAGACTTTCGGCCAATGCCTTTGCAAGCTCTGTCTTACCTACACCGGTAGGACCTAAGAACAGGAACGAACCAATCGGCTTTGTAGGGTCTTTTATGCCTGCCTTGGAACGTATAATCGCCTCAGTAACCTTTGTAACACCTTCATTCTGTCCTATTACCCTCTTATGGAGTACCTCTTCAAGATTAAGTGTTTTCTGACGCTCCGATTCGCTTAACTTTGCCACCGGAATCCCTGTCCACCGTGAAATAATCTTTGCTATTTCCTCTTCAGTAACGCTCTCATGTACAAGATCAAGGCTCCTGCTGTTTACATTCTCCTCTGCTTCCTTCAGACGTTTCTGAATTTCAGGCAGTCTTCCGTACTGCAGCTGTGCCGCCTTTTCTAAGTCATAATTTCTCTTGGCTTCATCTATCTCATGATTTACCTGTTCTAACTCTTCTTTAATCTTGCTAATCTTATCGACGCTTGATTTTTCATTATCCCATTTTGCCTTCTGCTGATTAAATTCGGAACGCAGCTCTGAAAGCTCTTTCTGCAAAGCCTCAAGTCTTTCCCTGCTCAAATTGTCCTTTTCCTTTTTAAGCGCCGCCTCCTCAATTTCAAGCTGCATAATCTTACGCTGCAGCTCATCTAATTCCGCAGGCATTGAATCAAGCTCTGTCTTAATCATTGCACATGCTTCATCGACAAGGTCGATTGCCTTATCAGG